>JASHVV010000116.1 GCA_030044385.1 Gammaproteobacteria bacterium | reverse complement strand
GCCCCCTCGCCCATCTGCGCGCTGCTCTCGGGGATAGAGACGACGACCGTGCTCTACGTGATCCTGCGTCTGCTGCCGATTCTGCGCGCGAGCCCCGCGGCGGCGATCGCCCGCTGGATGCCGGTCTGCGGGCTGGTCTCGGTCGGCGTCGCCGCCTTCCTGTTGCTCCAGGTGCGGGACTACAAGCGGCTGTTCGCCTTCTCGACGGTCGAGCACATGGGCATCATCCTCGTGGCCGCGGGACTCGGCAGCGGCGCGGGCCTGTACGGCGCGCTCTATCAGATCGTCTGCCACGCGGTGACCAAGTCCTTCTGCTTCTTTGCCGCCGGCTCCGCGCTCCTCACGGTGACGACCCGCGAGATCGCTTCCGTCAGGGGCCTCATCCGCAAGTCCCGGGCCGCCGGGGCAAGCCTGCTCCTCGGGGGACTCGCCATCGGCGGGGCGCCGCCGCTCGCCGTGTTCCTGAGTGAGTTTTCGATTCTGAAGGCCGGATTCGCGGCGGGGCAATACGCGGTCATGGCGCTGCTCGCTCTCTTCATAGCGATCGCCTTCTTCGGCATCCTCCTCCACATCAACCGTATGGTGTTCGGTGCAGCCGGCGAGCCGAGCCTGCCGCGGGCGGGAACGGTCGCATCGCTCGCACACTCGGCAGCTGCCGCACGGCTTCCCCGCACGTGTCTGGCGATGCTCATCGTCGGGGGCGCGCTGGTGATTCTGCTCGGCTTGTATCTGCCGTCCCCGATCGATCACCTGCTGCGCCTCGCAGCGGGCGCCTCTCCCGGGTGAGCCGCGATGGAAGCCAACACGCTCGCCGCGCCCCTGCCGCAGGATCTCACGGCCCACGTGGAGGTGCGGGATGGCCGCGACGGCCTCGCCCGCGAGATCGAATGCCGCGCCGATGCGCTCGCGGCGCTCTGCGCGTGGATTGTCCGGACCATCGGCCATGCCTTCGCCGGGCTGATCGTCGAGCAGGATGAGCGCTGGACTCTGCGCTATCTCTTCCACTCGACCGAGTCGCCGTCGAGCTGGATTCACGTGCTCGTGCGCGCGCCGCTGGATCACACCGCGTTTCCGAGCATCAGCGAGGTGATCCACGCCGCGGACTGGCATGAAAGAGAGGCGGAGGATCTCTTCGGGCTCGTCTTCGAGGGGCATCCGCGACTCGGGGACTTCGTGCTGCACGACGATGCGTGGCAGGAGGGGTTGGCGCCGATGCGCAAGGAATTCGACGCCGCCAAGCCACCCTCGCTACGGAGCCCGAATCCTGACTGGCGCCCGCAGCGCATCGTCCATGCGCCTGGCGCGTTCGGCATGCCGATCGGCCCGGTGTACTCCGCCATCTGCGAGTCCGCGCACTTTCTGCTCGAGACCGTCGGCGAGGATGTGATCCGGGCGCTGCCGCGCTTCTTCTACAAGTACCGCGCCGTGGAGAAGATCGCGGAGGGCCGCCGCGCCGATGATGTCTTGCTCCTCGCCGAGCGCATCAACGGCCTCACGGCGTTCGCCCATGGACTCGCGTTTGCGAGAGCGCTCGAGGCGATCCGTGGGGTCGAGCTGCCGTCGCGAGCCGCGGGCCTGCGCATTTTCCTCGCCGAGCTCGAGCGGCTGCGGCATCACACGGGCGCCATAGCGGAGATCTGTGAATCGACCGCCCTCGCGGTCGCCGCGAGCCAGGCGGCAGCCCTCGAGGAGGAGCTGCTGCGGCTGGCGGGCGCGCTGACCGGACACCGTTATCTCTTCGGGCTCGCGGTGTGCGGCGGACTCACGCGTGATTTCGCGGACGCCGAGCTCGCGGCGGCGACCGTCCGCGCCCGCGGAATCGTCACGCGGCTCGATGCGCTCGAGCGGCGGCTCGTGCGGACGAGCAGCTTCCTCGACCGGCTGGAGGAAGTCGGGATCGTCACGCCGGCCGAAGCCCGGGCCTACGGCCTCGTGGGGCCGATCGCGCGCGCCTCCGGGCTCGCGCGCGACCTGAGGAAGATTCAGCCCTATACGGGCTATGACGAGCATGCCTTCGATGTCCCGTGCGAGACCGAGGGAGATGGGTACGCGCGGCTCCGGATCCTGTTCGCCGAGGCGCGGCAGTCATTGCGGCTCATGGCGCAGGCGCTCGACCGGCTCGCCCACGGACCGGTGTGCGCGCTCGATTCGATGCAACACCTGCGCGCTTCGGGCGCGGCGCTCGGCTGGACCGAGGCGCCGCTCGGCGCGGCCTTCCACTGGGTCCGGGTCGACGACCGCGCCACGGTCGTACGCTATCGGATCATCCCGCCCTCATTCGTCAACTGGCACGCGTTCCATCTCGCCGCCGAAGCGTTCGCGTTCCAGGACTTCCCCATCATCCTGGCGAGCTTCGGACTCTCGGTGTCCGAGGGCGACCGCTGAAGGGAGCGCGACATGAGCCAGTGGGTATGGAGTGGACTCAGATGGGGCATCCCCACGACGCGCTACCCGGCGCGCCGGGAGGATGCTCCCGGTGTCACTCCGGGATTGCCTGTGACTCGCCGGCTGCACTCTTTGTTATCGGAGCGCGCGCAGTCCGGCATCGACCGCCTCGTGGACCGTTGCCCCACCGGAGCGCTCGCGCGCAGCGCAGACCGCGTCGACGTCGATCCGCGGCGGTGCGTGCATTGCTTTCGCTGCGCGAGAGAGGGCACGGAAGCGATGCCGTGGGAAGCAGGCTACGAATGGGCGGCCACGACTCCGCTTCCGGCATCCGGTCCGTTGGGCCGCCCTTTCCGGCGCTCGGCGCACATCCGAGTGGTCGATGCCGGCGATTGCGGCGCCTGCCTGCACGAAGTCAAGCAGCTCACGAGTCCCTATTACAACCTGCACCGGCTGGGATTCTTCTTCACGCCGACGCCGCGCCAGGCGGACATCCTGCTCGTGGTCGGCGCCGCCGCGGACCAGATGCGCACGGCGCTCGAGAAGACCCTCGCCGCCATGCCGACACCCCGCACGGTCATCGCCGCGGGAGCCTGCGCCCTGTCGGGCGGGATATTCGGCTCGAGTTTCGCCTGCAGCGGCGGCGTGGGCTCGATCGTGCCGGTCGATATCGAGGTGCCGGGCAATCCCCCGCCGCCGCTTGCCATTCTGCACGCGCTGCTCGTGGCTACGGGCCGGGCACAGCCGGCGGCCTGGGCCGCGGCACCGGATGAGGCATCGTGAGATGATCGAGGCCTCCG
>JASHVV010000115.1 GCA_030044385.1 Gammaproteobacteria bacterium | reverse complement strand
CAAGCCGGCGCAGCGGCTCGGGACGGGCGGCTTGGAGGCTTCGAGCACCGACTCCAGCACCTCCTGCTCCGCCAGGCTGTCGACCAGCGCGCGGGTGGCGACGACGTGCTGCGCCTCGACGGCGCGCCAGAGCGGCACCTCGCAGGAACTCGATTCAGATCCGACCGCGTGCGGCGTCCAGGTACTGGACGACATGGAAGAGTCCTTCAGCCGTCAGAATGCGCTCCGCCGGCTCTCCGCCGAGCGCGTCGTTGGCGGAGTGCAGCCAATCGCGCATGGCCTGTGCCTTCCCGCCCGTGACGGCGGCCAGCGAGCGATAGAGGCGCACGAACGCCGCCGCGAGCTCCCACGCCTTGCTGTCCCGCGGCAGCAGCCAGGACCCGGCTGCCAGGCGCGAGGTGGTCGCGGCGCTGAGGCCCAGTACCCTGGCGAGCTGCGCCTGGCGCACCTCGAGCTGCTCGGCCGCGCGAACGGTCGCCTTCGACAGGACCGTGGCGGCGCTTTGAGTGCTGGCGGCGGGCAGGGTCATGGTGCGGCCTTTCTGTAGAAAGAATAAGCCATAGTCCATTCAATTGCAAGTCCGGGCCCTGCCTGCCGCTCTAGCCGATCCGGCGGCCGGGTGCCATGATCAGCGGCTCGATCGCGAAGCGCGGAGGTTCCGGTGAAGTGTCCGAAGTGCGGGGTGGAGCTGCAGCCAGTGGAGCGGCACAAGCTCGAGGTCAACGCGTGCCCCTCCTGCAAGGGGATGTGGCTCGAGCATGACGAGCTGCAGCAGCTCGAGGACGAAGTCTTCGATTTCGGCGACCGCTGGAAGGGCACTCTGGTGCCCAGCTCGACCCCGACGAGCGCCAAGTGCCCGGAATGCAGCGCCTGCCTGCAGCGATTCAGCTACAGGTTCTACGACCTCGAGATGGAGTTCTGCCCCAACCAACACGGCTACTGGCTGGAGGATGACGAGGACACCCGGGTCCTGGAGCTCATGAAGAAGGAAGAGGCGGAGCTGGCGCGCAAGCTGCTCGCCGAGGACAAGTGGTCGGCGCTGCTGCACCACATGCGCTCGGGCTCGTTCTTCGACCGGCTGAAGGATCTGTTTCAGTAATTCGCCGGCGCCTGCGGCTCGCTCTTGCGCTCCAGCGTCACGAAGGTGAAGGCGTACGCGTTGTGCTCATCGGCCGGATGGCTGTGGCACTCGACGTCGGCCCACTGGGTGGGGTCGAAGTCCGGGAAGAAGGTGTCGCCCGGTATCTCCGCGTGCACCAGCGTGAGGTAGAGGCGCCGCGCGAACGGCATCAGCAGCCGAAAGATCTCGGCGCCGCCGATCGCGATGAGCTCTTCGGCATCCCGTGCGAAGCGCAGCGCCTGCCCGAGCGAATGCACGACGACGACCCCCTCGGCCCGCCAGTCGAGGTCGTGCGTGAGCACGACATTGGTGCGTCCCGGCAGCGGGCGGCCGATCGACTCGTAGGTCCTGCGCCCCATCAGCAGGAGCTTGCCCATGGTGAGCGCCTTGAAGCGCCTGAGGTCGCCCGGCAACCGCCAGGGCAGGCCGTTCTCGCGCCCGATCGTGCCGTTCTCCGCCATCGCGGCGATGAGGGAGATGAGCGGTTGTTGCAGGATCATGAGGCTCGGACCACGGGATGCAATGTCAAATCTCGACCACGGTGTTGAGGATGATCACGCCGCGGAACGGCATGCGGAAGAACTCGGCGGCCTGGGCGCTGTGCCGCTGCATCCAGGCGAAGAGGCACCGCTGCAGGCCCTTCCATCCGGGCAGCGGGCGTGCGCGCACCACGTGCTGCCCGACGTAGAACGAGCTGTCCTCCGCGAATACTCTCAGGCCGCGGACGCGGCAGGACTTCAGCGCCTCGCCGACATCCGGCGTTTCCATGAATCCGAATCGCGCCTCGATCAGAAAGACCCCGGGCAGGGGCTCCTCGATCTCGACCCGGCGCACCGGGTCCTGGCGGGGAGTGCGCACGACCTCCACGTTGAGGATGACCAGCCGCTCGTGCACCACGCGGTTGTGCTCGATGTTGCGGATCAGCGCGGACGGAACGAGCTGCCGGTTGCTCGCGAGAAACACCCCCGTCCCGGGGACGCGCTGCACCCCCGCGATCAGCTTCGGCAGATCGGTGCGGGGGATCGCCATCTTGGCGAGCGCGGCACGCAGCTCCAGGCGTCCGCTGCGCCAGGTCATGAATACCGTGAACAGGATGGCCGCGAGCGTGAGCGGAATCCAGCCGCCGCTCGGCACCTTGGTCATGTTGCCGACGAAGAAGGTGCCGTCGACGAGCATCAACAGGCCGAACACGCTCCCGACCGTCCACTTCGACCAGCTCCACTGCGTCAGCGCCACGAAGGAGCCCAGGATGGTCGTGACCAACATGGTGCCGACGACGGCCGCGCCGTAGGCGCCCGTCAGGGCGTCCGATGAGCCGAAGCCGACCACGAAGGCGACCACCGCGAGGAACACCAGCCAGTTGACCACGGGCACATAGATCTGGCCCTGCTCGGTGGCGGAAGTCTGCAGCACGCGAATGCGCGGCAGCAGGTCGAGCTGCACCGCCTGGCGCGCCATGGAGAAGGCGCCGGAGATGACCGCCTGCGAGGCGATGACCGTCGCCGCGGTCGCCAGAATCACCATCCAGGGCTGCGCCGCGGCCGGCACCAGCAGGTAGAGGGCCTGCGGCAGGTACCGGCCGTGCGCGAGCAGCAGCGCGCCCTGCCCGAAGTAGTTGAGAAAGAGCGCCGGCCACACGAGCGCGAACCAGCCGAGCCGCACGGGCTCCTTGCCGAATTGTCCCATGTCCGCGTAGAGCGCCTCGCCGCCGGTCATGGCGAGGAATACCGCGCCGATGATCGCCAGCGCGACGCCCGGGCGGTGCACGAGCAGCTCGATCCCGTAAAGCGGATTGATGGCGGTGAGCACGACCGGATCGCGCCGGATCGCCGCCGCGCCGGTGAGCCCGATTGCCAGGAACCACACCACCATGACGGGGCCGAAGAGACGGCCGATGTGCGCCGTGCCGCGACGCTGGTAGGCAAAGAGGCCCGCGATCACGCCGACGGTGACCGGAACCACCAGGCTCTTGAGCCCGGGATTCAGGACCTCCAGGCCCTCGACGGCACTCAACACCGAGACCGCGGGCGTGATGAGCGAGTCGCAGAAGAAGAAGGCGGTGCCGGCGAGGGCCAGCCACACCACGACCCGCGCCCAGCGGCTGCCGGCGACGATCTGACGCTGCGCCAGGGCGAACATCGCGAGGATGCCGCCTTCTCCCTCGTTGTCCGCGCGCATGATGATGCTGACGTACTTGATGGTGACCGAGATCGTCAGCGCCCACAGGATGAGCGACAGCGCGCCGAGCACCAATTCGCTGTCGAAATGGCCGGCCACGGTCAGCGTCGCATCGAACGCGTACAGCGGGCTCGTGCCGATGTCCCCGTAGACGACACCGAGCGCGCCAACGGCTGCCGT
>JASHVV010000114.1 GCA_030044385.1 Gammaproteobacteria bacterium | reverse complement strand
CGGAACGTCGCCCGCAGGCAATTGGCGACCTCGCGGATCGCCTCGTCACCCATGCCATGCCCGTGCCGGTCGTTGATCGCCTTGAGGTCGTTGACGTCCACGAAGAAGAGGACCGCGCCCGCCTTGCGCTGGTGCAGCTTGAGGTGGGTTCCGGCGAGTTGAAAGAATCCCCGGCGGCTGTTGAGTCCCGTCAGCTCGTCGGTCAGCAGCGCGCGCTGGCGCCCGTCGGCGACCTGCTCGAGCTCGAGCCGCTGCTGCTCGCGCCCGGTCACGTCCTGGAACGTCCACAGGCGGCCGCTGGGGCGGCCCTGGTCGAGAATCGGGATGTGATCGAGCTCGAGGATACGGCCGTCGCGCAGCGTGAAGGGGACGCCCATGACGGGCTCCGGGGCATGCCGCACGGAATCCGAGATCAACGAGAAGACGTGCGGCGAGAGACAGCGCGATTGGATGCGTCCCGCGACGGTTGCCGCATCGACACCGTCGAAACTGGCCGGAGTATCTTCGAAGCCGAAGATCGCGCAGAACGCGGGGTTGACGTGCAGCACGCGCCGGTCCGCGTCCTCGAGCTGCACGGCAAGGGGAACGTGGCCGAGCGCGCACGTCAGATGGGCTACTTTCCGCCTCAGCGCCGTCTCCCTGGCGAGGAGTGCGGTTTCCTCGGCCCGCCGGTCGAGAGCGATCTCGACGGCCGCCTTCATCGCCGGGGTGCCGACGGGCTTG
Organism: Gammaproteobacteria bacterium; assembly: GCA_030044385.1. GTDB lineage: Bacteria > Pseudomonadota > Gammaproteobacteria > Steroidobacterales > Steroidobacteraceae > 13-2-20CM-66-19. Next base: position 1,831 of record JASHVV010000114.1, on the reverse strand, counting down.
ACGAGATATCCGTACGGTTCCGCCTGCCGCGCCCGCTCGACGGTGGAATCATCCGCGTCCGCGGTGAGAAAGAGGATCCCGGTGCCGAATCTTTCCCGCAGCTCCACGGCTGTCTCGATCCCGTCCGCCGCTCCGTCGAAGCGGACGTCGGTGATCGCGATATCGGGCGCGCGTTCACGGGCCCGCGTTAGCGCCTCGGCACCCGACGCCACCGCGCAGGAGTGGAAGCCGAGCTCCCGGAGCCGGCGTTGCAAGTCAGCCGCGACGACATGCTCGTTCTCGATGACGAGGATGTGCGTCGAGGCGTTGGTCGATTCGTCCCTCGCCCCTGATAACCCGGGCGCTTTTTGGGCTGCGGCCGTGGCAGTTTGATTCAAGTTTTTAGGAGGTCAGCAGTCCCCAGTTGGGAGATTGTGCCATTTCCGCAAGCCGCGCGTCCAGGCGCGAATCAGGCCGTGCGCAGGTAGGGGAAGCCTCCTTCCTTGATGTAGAGCTCACAGCCCGTCGCAGTCCGCGGCGCGTGTCGGAATCCCCTTGGCAGCCGCAGCCAGGTGAGCGCGCCGTAACGGCCGTGCTCGTCGTCGAACGATCCGCGCAGAACGAGCAGCTCCGCGCCGAGCGGATAGCTCCGCTGCGGAAGCGGCGTATCCTCGCGCCAGCGCTCGAGGGACGTGCGATCGCTGTATCCCTCCTGGGAGTAGAGCCGCTTGAGCTCGCGACCCTCGTCGGTTGCCCACGGAATCGGGCGGGTGTCGAGCGCCAGGTGTCTGCGGTCCAGGCCGGGGAACTGCCTGAGCTTCACGAACAGCAGACAGCCCTCGCGTGAGGAGGGCGCGTGGCGGAAGCCCTCGGGGTTCAGCAGGTAGTTGCCCGCCGGCCAGTCGCCCTGCTCATCGCAGAAGACCCCGTCCAGGACGAGGATCTCTTCCCCTTCCGGATGGTCGTGCCGCGGAAAACTCGATCCGGGCTCATAGCGCACGAGGGAGGTGACCTGGCCGGCCTCCGCAGGGCCGACACGATGCAGGCGGCGGCGCCAGACGGTGCGGCTGGGACTGCCGCTCCACGGAAGAGCCTCGGTATCGACGACGACGCGGACGTCGAGATTACCGTTCAGAGTTTCGGACATGCCCCTCATTCTCCGCCACCGCGGACCCGCGCATGGCCCGGGATTGATTTCTAAATAGGAATCATTATCATTTGCATTCTCATGCCCAACCTTGGGCTCAGACGGGGAGATTCGGGTGCGCCACGGCGAAACGGATATGCGTTCCAGTCCATCGAAAGCAGCAGCCGGTCTCGGCCAGGTCATGGGTACGCTGGGACTCTCGCTCCCCTGGGTGCTCGGTCCGCTGGCCCATGCAGCCGACGCGGCCCCTGCGGCGGACGACTCCTCCAGCCAGCTCACCGAGGTGACGGTGAGCGGCGTGCGCTCGCTGCTGCACGACAAGCTGGCCGAGAAGGAGCAGAACGCGCCTCAGTCCATCACCGTCGTCAGCAGTCAGGTCATGCAGGCGCAGGGTACCTCGAGTCTGGAGGACGCCCTGCGCAACGTCCCGGGTATTACGCTCAATGCGGGGGAGGGCGCTGCTCGTGGCGACACGGTCAATCTGCGCGGCTTCTCGGCTTTCAACGATTTCTTCCTGGACGGGATTCGGGACGCCGCGGTCTACACCCGCGATGACTTCGACATGCAGTCGGTCGAGGTGCTCGAGGGTCCCTCGGCGGTGCTCTTCGGGCGCGGCTCGACGGGCGGCGCCATCAATCAGGTCAGCAAGGCGCCGATGCTCCAGCCTCTCGACGTGGTCACGGCGCAGCTCGGCACGAACGATCT
>JASHVV010000012.1 GCA_030044385.1 Gammaproteobacteria bacterium | reverse complement strand
TGAAAAGCAACACGGCGAACGGAATGCCGATCCAGACGATGAAGAGCACGCAGCAGGCGATCTGCGCCAGAAACACGGTGAGATTGAAGTTGAGGGCTTCCAGCGACTGATCCGCGACGAACGTTGATTTCTCTCGCTGAGTGAGCCAGATGATCAGCGGCGCGATCACGTTGCCGCCAGCCGGGAAGATCAGCCCGGCAAACGCCGACAGATGCGCGAGCATGGCGAGATTACGCTCGTCTTTGCTCACGGCTCCGCCGTAGCCCGGAGTATCCCCTGGTCCGTTCACGTTCTCCTCCCCTGCGGGATCGGGCCCGCGGCTGCGCCCATTATGGCCCGCTGCGCGGCGCTTTACCGCCGACCTGGATGGATGTACAGTCTACGGCATGGCCCCGCCGCGCGAAAGGAACCAGCCGCTCAAAGGTCACGGCGCGCTCTCGAACCCCACCGGCCGGTTCGAGCGCCGGCAGCGCGAGGCCGTCGACGACGGCTGGTACCAGGAGGAGGTCCCCGACTTCGTCCCGACCTCCATCGAGCCCGACCGCGCCCGCTCGGTCATCTCGCGCAACGACTCGCCGGACATTCCCTTCGAGCAATCCATCAATCCCTACAGGGGATGCAGCAACGGGTGTGTCTACTGCTACGCTCGCCCGAGTCACAGTTATGTTGGGTTATCTCCGGGGTTGGATTTCGAGACTAGATTATTCTATAAGAAGGATGCGGGCAAGGTGTTGGAGGAGGAGCTCGCGAAGCCGGGGTATGTCTGCAAGCCGATCACCCTCGGGGCCAACACCGATCCCTATCAGCCGATCGAGCGGCGGATGCGGGTGACGCGCGAGATCCTGGAGGTGCTGGCGCGCTGCCGGCATCCGGTGACGGTCATCACCAAGGGCGCGCTGGTGCTGCGGGATCTCGATCTGCTGGCCGATCTGGCGAAGGACGGGCTCGCGGGCGTGGGCGTCAGCATCACCACGCTGGATGCGCAGCTCAAGCGGGTCATGGAGCCGCAGGCCGCCTCACCGCGCGCCAGGCTGGAGGCCGTGAAGAGGTTGAACGAGGCGGGCGTCCCGACGGGCGTGTTGGTTGCGCCGGTCATTCCGGGGCTGACCGATCATGATCTCGAGGCCATTCTGGCGGCTTCGGCCGCGGCGGGAGCGCGCTGGGCCGGGTACGTGCTGCTGCGGCTTCCGCACGAGGTGAACGATCTTTTTCGCGAGTGGCTGGCCGCTCACTATCCCGATCGCGCCGATCACGTCATGTCACTCGTGCGACAGATGCGCGGCGGCAAGGACTATGACTCCGGCTTCGGCACGCGGATGCGCGGCACCGGACCGCTGGCGGAGCTCCTCCGCAGCCGCTTCCAGATCGCCTGTCGCCGGCTGGGTCTCGGGACCGGGAGGCATCAGCCGCCGCGGACGAGTCTCTTCCGTCCGCCGCGGCTCGGCCGCTCGGGGCCGCAGCTCGCGCTCGACCTCTAGCGTGACCGGGCAGGATTCTTGCTCCGAGCAAGGCCAAGCCTGCTCTTCAGGTCACCCATGAGATGCGCGAGGGGACTGCGCCTTGCGACGGGGCTCCCGGGCGCCGAAAAGGCACTGCTGCCAGCATGCTCGCGTCTGAGTAAAGTACGCGTCAGGAGATCGAGCGAGACCAGCTGAGGTGGAGGTCATGCCACAGGTTCGTGCAGCCGTTCGGCCGACCACGCTCGGCCATTACACCCTCATCGAGCGTATCGGTACGGGAGGACAGGCCGAGGTATGGAAGGCGCACGACGAGTCGCGCGGCGTCGATATCGCCCTCAAGATCCTGGTCCCGTCGGCGGCCCGCAATCCTTCCGCGTGGGAGACGTTGGAGCGCGAGCACTCGATTTCCAACCGGCTGCAGCATTCCGGGATTCTCCAGATTCTGCCGCCGGAGCGGCTCGAGGATGTCATGGTGTTGCCGATGGAGCTCGCGGCAGGCGGGGATCTGCGCCGGCTTCGCGGCGCGGGATACCTGGAGATCGTGCCCGTGCTCCTCGAGGCGGCCGAGGCTCTCGAATATGCGCATGCCCGCGGTGTCGTACATCGGGATCTGAAGCCGGGGAACGTCCTGCTCGACGGCCGTGGCCGGGTGAAGCTCGCCGACTTCGGCATCGCGGCCCTGCTGCCCGTGGACGGCGCCGGCGCGGCGGAGACGCGCGGCGGGGGCCATTCGCCGTTCTCGGCCAGCCCGGAGCAGCTGCGCGGCGAGCCTGCGAGCGCCGCCGACGACATCTACGGTCTCGGCGCGCTCGCGTACGAGCTGCTCTCGGGCCACCCGCCGTACTATCCCAACTTCGAGCTCAAGCGGGCCCAGATTCAGCCCGTTCCGGGGCTCGTGCCCACGCGACAGATTCCGCCCGAGCTCTGCGAGCTCGTGATGCACATGCTCGCCAAGCGCGCCGCCGACCGGCCTGCCTCCATGCAACAGGTCATGGACGAGCTCGAAGCGACACTGAACGCAACGCTGTCATTCGCTCCGGAAGGCGCGCAGACGGAGATGGATGACGGCGAGGACGGGGCTGTCGCGATTCGACCTCCCGGCCGCGCGGCCACGGCGGAGAGCGCGGCTGAAGAGCGCATGGCCGCGGAGCCTGAGCGTCGGGAGAGCTCTACGCCGCCGCCGCCCATGCCGGCGGCAGGCGATGCGCCGATGACCGCCGACCGGACCTCGCCGTGGCAGCGCAGCGAGGCTGCGCCATCCGGCCAGGGTTTCTCGCGGCGAGCGTCCGCCGCCGCCAGGGCCCACGCGCATCCCGGTGCGAGCGCGCCGCCGCCCATTCACACCCTCTCACTACCCCTCGAGGACACCGCGCCCGGCGACCTCTTCGACGTGGGAATCGATCACCCGCGGCTCAGGGCGACTCCCCCGCCGAGCCGGCATGCGGGCGCGCGGCGCCCCGGTGGCCCCGCGAAGCATTGGCCGTATCTCCTGTCGGGGCTGCTCTGCGGAGCGCTGCTGATCTGCGCCGCCACGGCGGCTGCGCTCTTCTGGCTGCCGGGCCGAGACCTCGCGAGCGTGCAGTCGCTGTTGGCGAGTCTGGCTACGGTCGCGTCTCCCCGATCGACGACACCGCCGGCGCCCGCCGCGGCGACCTCCGCGCCCGCGACGAAGCCGCCGGTAGATCCGGCGGCGCTCGCCCGGCTCGACAGTGAACGCACCGACTACCAGACTCGCGCGGCCGCTCTCGCGACGCGCGGGGCCGCTTCGTGGGACGGCGCGGAATTCGCGGCGGCGCAGCTGCAGGCGGCCGAGTCCAGCGGCGCGGCCGCGGCCGGCGGCGTGCGGATCGCGCTGCAGGATATGAATCGCGCGCAGCAGCTGCTGGCCCGGGTCGCGTCGCGGGCGCCGCAGGCGCTGTCGGTGGAGCTCGAGGTGGGCGACGCCGCGCTCGCCGCCGGGAACCAACAGCAGGCGAATCAGGCATTCGCGCTCGCGCTGCGCATCGATCCCAACAGCCGGCGCGCGGTCGACGGCGCACGCAGCGCGCGGCTCCTGAGCGGCGTGCTGCCGCTTCTCAGCGATGCGCAGAGAGCGGAGTCGGCGCGGGACTACTCGCGCGCCGCCCAGGACTTCAGCCAGGCGCTGGCGCTCGATCCGAGGAATACCGCGGCGAGGAAGGGCCTGGCGCGCGCCAACGCCGCCTTCGGCGACGACCGTTACGCGCGCGCGGTCGGCGCCGGCTTCGCCGCGCTCGGCGCCGGCAAGCTGACGGAAGCACAGACGGATTTTCAGCAGGCGCTCGGCTTGCGGCCGCGGGGCACGGAAGCCGCCGCAGGACTGCAGCGGGTCAGCGCGGCGATGCAGGCGGGCCGGCTCGCCGCGCTGCGCCAGCAGGCGGCGGACCTCGAGGCGCGCGAGCATTGGCAGCAGGCCGCGGCCGTGTATGACGCCGTCCTGCGCGAGGATCCGTCGTCGGGGTCCGCCAGGCACGCCAAGGCGCGGGATGAGGCGCGAGCGAGGCTGTCCGATTCCCTGCAGGCGATCATCGATCATCCGGACGAGCTCGCCCTGCCGTCGGTGCGTGATGAGGCCGTGGCGCTCCTGCAGCAGGCGCGTGAGCAAACTCCCTCCGGCCCCGTGCTGCAGACGCAGGCCGAGGAGGTGGCGCAACTCCTGCCGGCGCTCGACCGGCCGGTGCTGCTCAATCTGATCTCGGACAACGCCACGCAGGTGACCATCCCGAGCATCGGTGTGTTCGGGACCTTCGGCAAAAGGGAGATACGGCTGAAGCCGGGGACTTACACGGTCATCGGCACACGTGACGGCTACCGCGAGGTGGAGCAGGAGTTCACGGTGGAGCCTGGCCAACAAAGCGTCACGATCACCGTGACCTGCTCCGAACCGATCTGATTCGCTTCACATATTGCGCTTCTCGGGCGTGACCGCTCTCACGGCGGCGCCAACGCGCGCTTGTGCGGCCGCGGCGGCGGAGCTAATTAGGCACTCATGGCCGATACTGATACCGTGGTGGCGCTCATCGCCGGCGCGAGCGGCTTCGTGGGCGCCCGCGTTCTCGAGGCGCTGCTCGAAGCCCCTGAGGTCGCGCGCGTCTTTGCCGTGACACGCCGCCCGCTGGGGCGCGAGCATCCGCGCCTCGCCAACCGGATCGTGCAGTTCGAGCATCTGGAGCGGCAGCTCGCGGGGCTGAAGTGCCAGGTCGCCTTCTGCTGTCTCGGGGCGCGGCTCGATGAGCGGGAGCGCGCCGAGGAGGAGGCGCTCGGCCGTGTCGATCTCGGCTATTCGCTGGCGTTCGCGCGCGCGGCGAAGGCCGCCGGCGCGTCGCGATTCGTCCTGATTTCCGCCGCGGGCGCGGATCCCGCGGCAAAAAGGGCATCTCTACGCGCCAAGGGCGAGCTCGAGCAGAGGCTGGGCGCCGTCGGATTCGGCGCGCTCGACATCCTGCAACCCGCCATCGTGCTCGGCTGGCCGCGCGAGATCCGGCCTGCCGACCTCGTGCGGCGCGCGCTGATGCCGCTCGTCAATCCGCTGCTCGTCGGGGCGCATGCGGTGCACCGCGGCGTTCCCGTGCGGACCGCTGCGGCGGCGATGATCGGGACGTTGCGCTCCGGCCGCCGCGGGCCGCAGCGTTACACGTACTCGGGCATCTGCGCGCTCGCGCAACTGAAGCCACGCAAGATCGCGGCCGGGCCCGCGACCGCCTCCGGCGGACCGAGTCCGCGAGCGGCGTGAGCCTCGAATCGCCTCCTTTATTACATATCGCGCCGGGCACTCGACATAAGTGGAAGCGCGACCATGGGCGCGTCCCGCGATGCGCGCCACTTGAGAGCCGCGCCACATTTGAGCCCCTTGACTCCTCTCAGGCAGCCTTCGACACTGCGTGCCGTGACAAGGGCAAACCCGTCGAAAGGCGGGGACGCAAAGCCACCGGTCTAACGGACGGTTCCTAAGACGGCGGGGCTGCCAACGGATAGCGCGTCAGCGCGTCCGGGAGCATTCCCCACGGCATTCGAGCCGTGTCCGCGCACCTGCGGCTGACGGGCTGTCCGGGGAATTTATGACACCAACGGCAAATCTCGCGTCCGCCGAAGCGGATGCGGAACATCCGGCGGCCGCTGCTGCGGAGGCAGAGTCGTTCGTCCTCAATTTGTGCTCCTCGACGACTCCGATGGCGCTCGCGCAGACGGAGCTCCCGGAGCTCAAGCGCTTCACTTTCTTCGTCAGTCGCCGTTTCGAGGAGGGGCGCGAGCGCTTCCGCCTGCACATGGGATTCTTTGCCAGCCTCGCCGAAGCCGAGGAGTGGCTGGGCGTGGTGCGCGACATTTACCCCGGCGCGTGGGCGGGCGAGGCGCCCGGAAAGAAGCTGCGTGCTCGTGCCGCCGAGGCGGCCGCGACCCAGGCGCGCCATGCCGCGGGTCCGCAGAAGACAGCGGCTGCCGCGGTGGCGCCGGTTCCAACACCTGCGGCACCCCCCGTCGCCAGGCGAGTCACCGCCCCCGTCGCTGCACAGCCCAAAGTACCGACACTCGTTCCCACGCTTCATCCGCCTGCCGCCGCACCGGCGAGCGCCCGCGCGTCCGCACCGACCTCAGGAGCGGCGCGAACCGTCCCGGCGCCGGCGCCGAAGGCCGCTCCGCAGCAACCTGCCAAGCGTCCCTCGGCAGCAGTACCGGCAGCCCGCGCCGACGCCGCAGCCGCAGCCGTTCCCTCGGTGACGCGGCACCCGGCTGCGCCGCGGC
>JASHVV010000113.1 GCA_030044385.1 Gammaproteobacteria bacterium | reverse complement strand
TCGGCAGCCTCGGCATGGCGGGCGGCCAGGCGATCGATCTCGAGGCCGAAGGCCGCAAGCTCGCCATCGCTCAGGTCGAGGAGATGCACTCGCTCAAGACCGGTGCCCTGATCCGGGCCAGCGTGATGATGGGCGCGGCCTGTGCGCCGGCGCTCGAGCCGCCGCTCGAGCGGGCGCTGGCCGGGTTCGCCGCCCCGATCGGGCTCGCGTTCCAGATCCAGGACGACCTGCTCGATGTGCTCTCGGACACGGCGACGCTGGGCAAGGCCGCCGGCGCGGACCGGGAGCGCGGCAAGCCCACGTATCCGGCCATCGTCGGGGTGGCGGCCTCGCAGGAGCAGGTACGCCGCCTGCACGGGCAGGCAATGGAATCGCTGGCGCCGTTCGGTGCCCGCGCGGACGCCCTCCGCGGCGTCACCGACTGGCTGTTGGCCAGGCGGAACTGACTGGAGGTCCGAGCTCGTGGAGTCCGTTTCCGGCATGTCCGATGAGGCTTACCAGGACGAGATCCTGCCGCACGTCTCGCGTACCTTCGCGCTGACGATCCCGCAGCTTCCCGCGGCGCTGCGCACCGCGGTGACGAGCGCGTACCTGCTCTGCCGCATCGCCGACACCATCGAGGATGAGCCCGCGATCTCGCCGGGCGATACCCACATCCTGCTCGAGAGGTTCACCGCCGTCGTCAAGGGCGCGGAGGATGCCTCCCGCCTGGCGCGCGATGTGGTGCCGCGGCTTTCCGAGCGCACGCTGCCCGCGGAGCGCGACCTCGTCGCCAACATGGACCGGGTCGTCCGGGTGGTGGGCGGGTTCGACGAGCGCCAGCGGGCCGCCATCCGCCGCTGCATCGAGGTGATGAGCCGCGGCATGCACCAGTTCCAGCGCACCGCGAGCCTCCGCGGGCTCGCCGGCTCGACCGACATGGATGCCTACTGCTACTACGTGGCGGGCATCGTGGGCGAGACGCTGACCGAGCTCTTCTGCGCCTACTCGCCGGCGATCATGCGCCGCTACGAGGCGCTCTACGAGCTCGCTCCCTCCTTCGGCCAGGGCCTGCAGATGACCAACATCCTGAAGGATGTCTGGGAGGATCGCAGCCGCGGCGCCTGCTGGCTGCCGCAGGAGGTCTTCAGCCGCCACGGGGTGGACCTCGCGCAGCTTTCTCCGCAACGCATCGATGCCCGCTTTCACGCGGGCATGCTGGAGCTCATCGGCGTCGCGCACCGGCATCTGCGCAACGCGCTCTCCTTCACGCTCCTCATCCCCGGCGAGGAGACGGGTATCCGCCTCTTCTGTCTGTGGGCGCTCGGCCTCGCCGCGCTGACGCTGCGCAAGATCCAGACGACCCCGGGCTTCACGGCCGGCGCGCAGGTGAAGGTCTCACGCTCGGCGGTCATGATGACCCGAACACTGACCACGGTCTCGGTGCGCAACGACCGGGTGCTGCAACAGCTGTTCGAGCGCGCCGCGCGCGGGCTGCCGCTCGCCGAAGGTCCGGTGCCGGCGAAGCCGGCGGTGGTGCGGGCCCCCGCAGCCGATGAGCGCGGGGCGGCGACGCGGCTCGGAGGATCGCTGCAGTGAGCCCGAGCGCCAAGACGGGCGCGGCGCCGCGCGAGTTTTCCGCTCCAGCCGCGGCCGCGGAGGTGACCCGGGCGCGCGCCGCCCGTCCGCTGGAGCTCCTGACCCAGGCCATCGCCGCCGCGCGCGATGCGTTGATCGGCCTGCAGCGGCCCGATGGACACTGGCTCTTCGAGCTCGAGGCCGACTGCACCATTCCGGCCGAATACATCCTGATGATGCATTATCTGGATGAGATCGAGCCGGAGCTCGAGCGCAAGCTCGCGGTCTACCTGCGCGATCAACAGGCCGGGCACGGCGGCTGGCCGCTCTACTTCGGCGGCGAGCTCGACCTGAGCTGCACGGTCAAGGTCTATTACGCGCTGAAGCTGGCCGGCGACGATCCTGAGGCGCCCCACATGAAGCGCGCCCGGGAGGCGATCCTGGCCCGCGGCGGCGCCGCGCACGTCAACGTCTTCACCCGGATCGCGCTCGCCCTGTTCGGCGAGGTCCCGTGGCGGGCGGTGCCCTACATCCCCGTCGAGATCATGTTGATGCCGAAGTGGTTCCCGTTCCACATCGACAGGGTCTCGTACTGGTCGCGCACCGTCATGGTGCCGCTCTTTGTCCTCTGCACCCTCAAGCCGGTGGCGCGCAACCCGCGCAACGTGCACGTGCGCGAGCTCTTCACGCGCCCTCCGGAGCAGGAGCATCACTACTTCCAACTGCCGCGCAAGGGCAGGCTCCTCGCCCGGATCTTCTTCGCCCTCGACCGCGCCGCGCGCTGCATCGACCCGCTGATTCCGGCGGCGATGCGCCGGGCCGGGCTGCGGCGCGCCGAAGCCTGGGTGCTCGAGCGGCTGAACGGCGAGGACGGCCTGGGCGCCATCTTCCCCGCGATGGTGAACGCCCTCGAGATGATGGTGCTGCTCGGCTATCCCGCCGACGATCCGCGCCGGGTCACCGCCAAGCGCGCGATCGAGAAGCTGCTGGTCATCCGGGCGGATCACGCGTACTGCCAGCCGTGCGTCTCGCCCGTGTGGGATACGGGACTGGCGGCGCTCGCGCTGCAGGAGGCGGGCGGCACCGAAGCCAACCGGGCCGCCGTGCGCGCGCTCGACTGGCTGCTGCCCCGGCAGCTCCTGGACGATGTCGGTGACTGGCGCGCGCGCCGGCCGCACGTCCCGAATGGCGGCTGGCCCTTCCAGTATGGCAACGCGCATTATCCCGATCTCGACGATACGGCGGTGGTCGCCTGGGCGATGCATCAGGCGCGCCTGCCGGAGCGCTATGACGCCGCGATCGGGCGCGCGCTCGACTGGCTGGTCGGCATGCAGAGCGAGAACGGAGGATTCGCCGCGTTCGACGCCGACAATACCCACTACAACCTCAACTACATTCCGTTCGCCGATCACGGCGCACTGCTCGATCCGCCGACGAGCGATGTCACGGCGCGCGTGGTGACGGTGCTGTCGCGCACGCGCCGGCCCCAGGACCGCGCCGTGGTCGAGCGCGCGATTGCGTACCTGCGGCAGGAGCAGGAAGCCGATGGCTCCTGGTTCGGCCGTTGGGGCAGCAATTACGTTTACGGCACGTGGTCGGTGCTCATCGCTTTGGAGCAGGCCGGCGTTCCGGCCGACGACCCCGCGGTGCGTCGCGCCGTCGACTGGCTTCTGTCGCTGCAGAATGCGGACGGCGGTTGGGGCGAGAGCAACGACAGCTACGACCTCGGGA
>JASHVV010000112.1 GCA_030044385.1 Gammaproteobacteria bacterium | reverse complement strand
ATCTGCGAGCCGGAGATCGTTGCGCAGGTTGATCTGCCGCCCGCCGCGCGAGAGTTTCTGGAAAGGCCCGATCACCGGGCCATCGCGGCCGACCTCGCCTGGCTGCGCGCCAGCGGCGCCCGTCTGCTGTCATGGGGGGAGGAGGATTATCCGCAGCAGCTCGCGGCGGCGAGCGGAGCGCCCGCGGCCCTCTATGTGCTCGGCGATGTCGCGGCGCTGAAGGCACCGCAGCTCGCGATGGTGGGGGCGCGCGCTGCATCGCCGGCAGGCCGGTCGATTGCCCGGGAGTTGGCGGGCGCGCTGACACGAGCGGGGCTGACCATCACCAGTGGCCTGGCGGCCGGCATCGACGCGGCGAGCCATGAGGGGGCGCTCGCCGCAGGCGGCCGCACGGTGGCGGTGCTCGGCACGGGACTCGATCGAATGTACCCCGCCGAGAATGCCCGCCTGGCGGGGCGTATCCGCGCCGCCGGCGCGCTGGTCTCGGAGTTCCCGCCGCGGGCTGGGCCGCGGGCGCAGAATTTTCCCCGGCGCAACCGCGTCATCAGCGGCCTGGCGCTCGGCACGCTCGTGGTCGAGGCGGCCGAGGACAGCGGCTCGCTGATCACCGCCCGGCAGGCGGGGAACCAGGGGCGGGAGGTCTTCGCCGTGCCGGGCTCGATCCGCAGTCCTCTCTCCCGGGGGTGCCACCGGCTGATCCGGGACGGGGCGCACCTCGTCGAAGGGCCGGCAGACGTGCTGGCCGAGCTCAAATTTAATATTAAATTTCAAATACTTGCGGATGCCGGACTGGGAAGCTCGGGAGGCGCTCCATTGGACAAGGAGTATGAAATGCTGTTAGATGCGCTCGGTTTCGAACCCGCGACCATCGATACGCTCGTGGCCCGCTCAGGCTTGTCCGGCGAGTCGATCGCCTCGATGTTGCTGATTCTCGAGCTTGAAGGGCGCATCGCGCCGTATCCCGGCGGCCTGTACGGCCGACTATCCAAATGACTACCGGCAGTGTTCTGAAAGTCCTGATTTACGTTTACGACCACTACATGCTGGCCGATCCGGCGGAGGTGCCGGCGCGGCGCCACATGCTGGCGGATCTGCGCCGGCGCGGCTTCTCGATGAGTGAGGTCGCACAGGCGATGGAGTGGCTGTCCGCGCTGGTGGGCGACCAGCGGTCCGTGCCCGGGGCGGCGGACCTGGAGTCCGAGCGCCGGGGCCTGCGCATCTTCGCCGACGGCGAGCTGTCACGGCTGTCGGCCGACTGCCGGGCCTTCCTCACGCTCCTGGACCGCCGGGACGTCCTCACGACGCAGCAGCGGGAGCTGGTCATCGACCGGGCTCTGGCACTGGACGTCGAGGAGGTGGACGTCGAGGAGCTCAAGTGGGTCGTGCTCCTCGTGCTTTCCGCCCAGCCCGGACAGGAGCTGGCGTTTGCCCGCTTCGAGAGCGTCATGTCAGCCACCGGCGGCCCCGTCCGCCACTGACAGACCTGAGGGATCGCAGACAAATGGCTGACAATCTGGTCGTGGTCGAATCGCCCGCCAAGGCGAAGACCATCAAGAAGTATCTGGGCAAGGATTTCGAGGTACTGGCCTCCTACGGCCACGTGCGCGACCTGGTGCCGAAGGAAGGCGCGGTCGATCCCGAGCGGGGCTTCGCGATGAAGTACCAGGTGCTCGAGAAGAACGAGCGCCACGTCGACAGCATCGCCCGCGGCCTCGCGAAGTCGAAGGCGTTGTATCTCGCCACCGACCCCGATCGCGAAGGCGAGGCGATCGCCTGGCACCTCAAGGAGATCCTCAAGTCCCGCGGCGATCTCGACGGCAAGTCGGTGCACCGTGTGGTCTTCTACGAGATCACCCGCAACGCGATCCGTGAGGCCGTGGCCCAGCCCCGCGATCTGTCGCTCGACCTCGTCAACGCGCAGCAGGCGCGCCGGGCGCTCGATTATCTGGTGGGCTTCAATCTGTCGCCGCTTCTGTGGAAGAAGGTACGGCGAGGCCTCTCGGCGGGCCGGGTGCAGAGCCCGGCGCTGCGCATGATCTGCGAGCGCGAGGAGGAGATCGCCGCCTTCGTCGCGCAGGAATACTGGACGCTCGAAGGCGAAGGCACGCACCGGTCGCCGTCGTTCCCGCTGAAGCTCACGGAGTACGCGGGCACGAAGGTGGAGCAGTTTTCCTTTACCAACGAGACGCAAGCCCGCGCGGTCGAGAGCGCCATCCGCGAGGCGGCGCGGCGGACCGCGGCCGAGAGTCAGGGCGGTGCCCCGGGCCTCATCGGCCGGTTACGGGTCATCGCGGTGGACCGCAAGCAGCGGCGGCGCACGCCCGCCCCGCCTTTCACGACCTCGACCCTGCAACAGGAGGCCGCCCGCAAGCTGGGCTACAACGCCCGGCGCACGATGCGCCTCGCGCAGCAGCTCTACGAGGGCGTCGATCTCGGCGAGGGCAACGTCGGACTCATCACTTACATGCGTACCGACTCCGTATCGCTCGCCGCCGAGGCGATCCGCGAGATTCGCGAGGTTGCGGCCCGGCTCTATGGCGGCCACGAGGTCGCCGAGGAGCCCCGCGTCTACAAGACGAAGTCGAAGAATGCCCAGGAGGCGCACGAGGCGATCCGGCCGACCTCCGCCGCGGTCACTCCCGCCGACGTGGAAGGCAAGATCGACGGCGATCTCCACAGGCTGTACGCACTGATCTGGAAGCGCGCCGTCGCCTCGCAGATGGCGCAGGCTGTCTTCGACACGGTTGCGGTCGACGCGCTCGCGGGACCTGATGGCCCCGGACGCCACGTGCTGCGTGCCAACGGCTCGACGCTGGTGAAACCGGGATTCATCGCTGTTTACCAGGAGGGGGCGGACGACGCCAAGTCGGACGAAGACGATCACGTGTTGCCTCCGTTGCAGGAGGGGGACCACATCGATCTCGTCGCGCTGCATGCGGACCAGCACTTCACGGAGCCGCCGCCGCGCTACACCGAGGCCTCTCTGGTGAAGGCGCTGGAGGAGCACGGCATCGGCCGTCCCTCCACCTACGCAGCCATCATCTCGACGCTCCAGGACCGGGAATACGCGGAGATGGACAACCGCCGCTTCGTGCCGACCGACATCGGCAAGATCGTCAATCGCTTCCTGACACACCACTTCCATCGTTACGTGGAGTACGGCTTCACGGCGGCGATGGAGGACGAGCTCGACGCGGTCTCACGCGGCGAGGAGGACTGGACGCGCCCGCTCGACAAGTTCTGGAAGCCTTTCATTCACCAGGTGGAGCGGATCGAGAAAAACGTCTCGCGCGAGGAGGTCGCGCAGGCGCGCGAGCTCGGGAAGGATCCGGCGACCGGGAAGCCGGTCACCGTCCGCATGGGCCGCTTCGGCCCGTTCGTGCAGATCGGCACCAAGGACGATGTCGAGAAGCCGCGCTTCGCGGGCCTGCGGCCCGGCCAGAAGATGGATGCCGTCACCCTCGCCGATGCGATGGAGCTCTTCAAGCTGCCGCGGGCGCTCGGCCAGACTGCCGAGGGCGAGGCCGTCGTTGCCAACGTCGGCCGCTTCGGGCCGTACGTGAAATACGGCAGCAAGTATGTCTCGCTGAAGGAAGACGATCCCTACACGGTGACGCTCGATCGCGCGCTCGAGGTCATTCGCCTCAAGCAGGTGGCGGACGCCAACCGCATCATCGCCGATTTCGGCGTGGACAATATTCAGGTGTTGAACGGCCGCTACGGCCCCTACGTCACCGACGGCAAGAAGAACGCCAAGGTGCCGAAGGACCGCGAGCCGAAGTCGCTGACATTGGAGGAATGCCGCGCACTCCTGGCCCAGGCGCCGGAGCGGGGCAAGGGCCGATTCGGCCGCTTCGGGCGAGGCAAGCGCGGCGTGTCGACCCCCGGCACGTCGGCGTCTGGCGCAGCGGCAAAGAAAGCGCCGTCAGCGGAAGCGGGCACCTCCGCGAACGCCCCGCGCTCGCCCGCTCCACCGGCAGCGCATTCCCGTACCCGTCCCCCAGCCGCAGCCGCCCGCAGGCCCGAAGCCGCTCACGCCGCCGCGCCGCGCCGCGCGCAATCCTCCGCGCAACGCAGCAACGGCTCGACCGACGGCCCGCGTAAAGCCCGCGCCGCCGCCCCCCCCAGCGCCGCAAAGAAGCCCGCCAAAGGCAAAGCCGTTGCGCGCAAAGCCGCCCGCAAGTCGACATCCCCTCGCTCCCGCGGCGTGAAGTAAGCGGCGCCGCAGCTTGCGCCGCGCCTGACATACCGACTTCGGGAGCCTTCTATCTCGCGGCCGGTCGGCCGCAATTCTCTCAATCACGCCATCGCGTCAGGCACAGGATGTGCCCCGCCGCCGCAGGTGGCGGGCATTGAGCAAAAAACCACGCTTTTTTGCTCAATGCGCGCTGGTCCGGGCAGGATGCCCGGATCCAGCGCTATTGATCAAGGATTGTGGATGACGTCCCCAACCACGATCGTGTTGGAGGCGCCCACGATCAGCGCGAAGCTGGTCCGCGGATAGGTCTTGAAGACGAGCAGCGTCCCCGCGCGCTCGTCAGGCAGTCTCACATGCGGCGCGAATTCAGCTCCGATCTCACCCATGCGGTCGCGCAAGCCGCCGCCGCCGAACGTGTCCTGCACCTCCGGCCCGGCCGTATCCACTTCCAACACGTTGCCCGGCTCGAGTCCCGCGTCCGAGCCGCGGTTGAGCATCACGATGTCGAACTGCCCGGCGAAATCGCTGATGCCGGTATCCCCCACGATCCACGCGATTCTCCCGTGCACCTGCGTGGCGGGCGCGCGCGGCTCCAGGTTGAGGGGCACCTGGACGTCGGTCGATACCAGCTTGTCGCCACGCATCGTCTCTCTGGCCGTGTCGATGAGCACCGCCCGCACGGCGGGGCGGGTGACCGGCTGCGTGATCAGGGCAGTGGCCGTGTAGATGCCGAGGTAACCCAGCACATGACCGTTTTCCGGGTCGCGAACGCGACCGCTGATGTGGACGACGCTGTAGCGCGCGTCCGGGTCGGGTCCGAGGCCGCTGATGTAGGCGATGTGACCGGAGCCGGCGACCACGTGCTCGTTGCGGAAGGCGATGATGTGTGGCGCGACGCGCACTTCCCGCTGGGTGAGCACCATCGGCCGCTCGAGAAACGCCGCTATGGCGGAGTACGGAATCGTCGGGATGGCCGCCGAGATCGGCGTGCTGCGCAGCCGCGGCTCCAACCTTACGGCGCCCTCCTCTGCCTCGAGGCGGGCGGTGCCCCCCTCGACCAACCGGACCTGCGGCCGACCGTCGCTGCCATAGGCCAGCGCCAGCTTGTCGCCCGGATAGATCAGATGCGGATTCCTGATGTGGGGGTTGATGTACCAGACCTCCGGCCAGTCCCAGGGGTCTCTCAGGTACATCGACGCAATGCCCCACAGTGTGTCGCCCCGCTTGACCGTGTAGGTCATCGGGGCGGTCGGGTTGACCTGGGGAATGGGCGCTGCCGCAGCCTGAGGCTGTGCGCCAGCGGCCGCTACCGCGGCTTCCGTGGCGGTTGCGTTATCGCTCGTAGCCGATGCTGCCGGCTGGGCCGCAGCCGGGGCGGCATCGTCCGCGGGCGGTGCCGCCGGGCTGGAGTGATGCAGCGATGAGCAGCCGGCCAGTGCGACCGACAGGGCGAGACCCGCAGCCAGGCGGGTCCGAAGACCGAGATTCGAG
>JASHVV010000111.1 GCA_030044385.1 Gammaproteobacteria bacterium | reverse complement strand
ACGATGGCGGCGAAAGGCATCGCCTGGGGAGCGGGCAAGCCCTATATCGCGGTCAACCATCTCGAAGCCCACGCCTTGACCGTGCGGCTCGCGCACAAGGTCACGTTTCCCTATCTGACGCTCCTCGTCTCGGGCGGGCATTCGCAGCTTCTGGCCTCGCAAGGCGTCGGGCGCCATGTCCAGCTCGGCACGACGCGCGACGATGCCGCCGGCGAAGCCTTCGACAAGACGGCAAAGCTCCTCGGACTACCCTACCCGGGCGGGCCGGAGCTGGCCCACCTCGCCGCAACCGGCACGCCGGGCGCGTTCCGCTTTCCCCGGCCGATGCTCGACCGGCCCGGCCTCGAGCTCAGCTTCTCGGGCCTGAAGACCGCGGTGCTCCATTCTCTGCACGGACGGGAGCTGACTCCGAAGCTGCGGGCCGACGTCGCCCGCGGGGTCGAGGACGCGATCGTCGACACGCTCACCGCCAAAGCGGCGCGGGCGCTCGATGCCAGCGGACTCGATACGCTCGTGGTTTCCGGCGGGGTCAGCGCCAACCAGCGCCTGCGGGCGGCCCTCACCGAGGAGGTCGGCCGGCGGGGCGGCCGCGTGTACTATCCCCGCCTCGAGTTCTGCACCGACAATGCGGCGATGATCGCCGTCGCGGGCCTTGCACGGCTCCAGGCGGGGGAGCGCGATGGCCTGGGAGTCCAGGCGCGTGCCCAGTGGCCGCTCGAGTCGCTCACGGCGCTTCCCGAGGACGCATGACCTACCCTCACACCGGCGATCGTATCTTCCTGCGCGGGCTGACGGCCGAATGCATCATCGGCTTCATCGAGTGGGAGCGGCGCGTCAAGCAGACCGTCGTGGTCGATCTCGAGCTGCCGGTCGACTGCCGCCGCGCCTCGGGCAGCGACGATGTCGCGGATACCGTGGACTACAAGAAAGTCGCCAAGCGGGTGCTCGCCTACATCGAGGCCTCGGAGTTCAAGCTGGTCGAGACCCTGGCGCACCGTCTGGCGCTGCTGCTGCTCGAGGAGTTCGGCCTCGAGTGGGTGCGCATCTCACTCAACAAGCCGGGTGCCATCCGCAACTCGCGCGACGTCGGTGTCGTGATCGAGCGCAACCGCGCGGATCTGACGGCGGCCGCGGCTGCGCGCATCTGATCCACGACGCCGATGCCCCAGGTCCATGTCGCCGCCGGCAGCAACATCGAGCCCGAGAGGCACCTCGCCATGGCCTCGAGGGAGCTGGCGCGGCAATTTCCCGGCGTGCGCTGCTCGCCCTGGTACCGCAACCGGGCGGTGGGCTTCGAGGGCGAGGACTTCATCAACTTCGTCGCCGGCTTTGCGACCGAGCGGCCGGTCGCCGAGGTGTTGCGGGTCCTGCACGCCATCGAGGCGCTCTGCGGGCGGCCGCGCGCGGCGCCACGGTGGGCGCCGCGGTCCATGGACCTGGACGTGCTGCTCTACGGGGACCTGGTCTGTCAGGAGCCGCACTTGAAGCTGCCGCGTCCCGACCTGCTGAAGCGCGCCTACATGCTGGGCCCGCTGGCGGATCTCGCGCCCGATCTCGTGCATCCGACCGAGAGGCGGACCATCGGGGAGCTCTGGCAGCGCTTCGATCGCGCGGCGCACCCGCTGGTAAAGGTACGATGAGACAGGCACAGGATGTGCCCCGGCGCCGCAGGTGGCGCCATGAACAACATCACCAGCCGATGCTCCTGCCGCCGTCGACCGCGAGGATCTGGCCGGTGACGAAGGGCGCCTCGGCGGCGAAGAAGAGCACGGCGCGCGCGACATCCTCCGGGGAGCCGATGCGCTTCAGGGCGGTGCGGGCGACGATCTCGTCGCGCAGCGCGGCATCGACTCCGCCTTCCGGCCACATGACCGGCCCCGGCGCGATCGCGTTGACCCGCACCTGCGGGCCGAGCTCCCGCGCCAGCGACTTGGTCAGCATGATGAGGCCGGCTTTCGCGACGCAGTACACCGGATGTCGGCGCAAGGGGCGCACGCCGTGAATGTCGGCGAGATTGACGATCAGGCCGTTGCGCGCGCGCAGCGCCGGGGCGGCGGCCTGCGCCAGAAAGAGCGGCGCCTTGAGGTTGGTGCCGATGAGGTCGTTCCAATCCTCCTCGTCGATGTCTCCGAGCGGAGTCGGATAGAACGACGAGGCGTTGTTGACCAGGATGTCGAGGCCGCCGAAGGCGGCCGCGGCGGTGGGCGCCAGCTCCTTCAGGGCGGCGCCATCGAGCAGATCGCAGGCGGCGAGCGCCGCCGAGCCCGGCCGGATGCCGTTGAGATCCCGCGCCAGGGCCGCCGCCTCCTCCCCGGAGCTGCGGTAGTGGAGGACGACGCTGGCGCCGGCCGCATGCAGGGCACGCGTGACAGCGGCGCCGACCCGGCGCGCCGCGCCGGTGACCAGCGCGGCTTTGCCGGCCAGGGGCGCGGTATCGGTGGCGGCGGGCTCTGGCATGAGGTCCATACATTATGACGCCGGCGCTGTCACCGGAAGAGGCAGCACACTCGCTCGCGCTCGCCACGCTGATTCGCGAGCGCATCGGCGCCGCGGGCGGGTGGATCCCGTTCGAGCAGTTCATGGAGCTCGCGCTCTACGCGCCGGGGCTGGGGTACTACAGCGCGGGCAGCGTGAAGCTCGGCCCGGCGGGCGACTTCGTGACGGCGCCGGAGGTCTCCGATCTCTTCGGCCGCTGTGTCGCGCGGCAGTGCGCCCAGATCCTGGGCGGAGGGGGCGGCGAGATTCTGGAGGTGGGTGCCGGGACGGGGCGCATGGCGGCGGTGATTCTCGAGTCGCTCGCTGCGGTTGGCGCGCTGCCGGCGCGGTACGCCATCCTGGAAGTCAGCGCGGACCTCGCGCAGCGGCAGCGGGAGCGGCTGGGAAAGCTGCCGCGGGCGATCGGCGAGAGAGTGGTGTGGCTCGAGCGGCTGCCGGAACGGCCGATCCGCGGGGTGATCCTGGCGAACGAAGTGCTGGACGCGCTGCCGTGCCGGCGATTCGTGGTGCGCGCGGGGGCAGTCCGCGAGTTAGGAGTGGTCCCGGCGTTGGTCGAGCACGAGGCGGCGGCGGATCGGTCGCTCGCGAGCGCGTGCGAGGCGTTGCTTGCCGACCTGCCGGCGCCGCTGCCGGACGGCTACTCTTCCGAGATCTGCATGCGCGTCGAGCCGTGGATCGCCGGCATTGCGGACTGTCTCGAGCGCGGGGTGATGCTCCTCTTCGATTACGGACTGCCGCGGGCGCACTACTATCATCCGCAGCGGACCGCCGGCACGCTGCGTTGCCACTTCAAGCAGCGCGTCCATGACGATCCTTATATCAACGTCGGTGTGCAGGACATCACCGCATGGGTCGATTTCACGCGTGTCGCGGAGGCGGCGGTCGCCTCGGGGTTGGAAATCAGCGGGTTCGCGACCCAGGCCGCATTTCTGCTCGCCACCGGCATCGAGAGTCTTCTGGCGCAGGCGGTCGAGCCCGTGGCCCACGCGCGGCTGGCGGGCGAGGCGCGCCGGCTGCTCATGCCCGGTGAAATGGGGGAGGCGTTCAAGGTCATGGCGCTGGCGCGGGATTTCGACGCGGCGCTCGCCGGCTTCGCGCTTCAGGATCTGCGCGCTTCGCTCTGAGTCGTCTGCGGCGCCGAGCAGAGCTGCGCATCCCTGGCGACTTTCGGCTCGCGCGCCAGCTTGCGGGCCGCGGCGTAGAACCGCGGCAGGTCGCCGTTCTCCTGCCGCAGGAGGCGCTCGAAGCCGGGGAGACAGTCGGTGTAGGTATCCACCGAGGCCAGCTCCGCGTTGTTGAGTCCGGCGGCGATCCACTCGTCGTAGAGCGGCGCGCGGACCTTCAGGCGGCGCTCGAGCGCGTGGATGTCCGCGGCCAGGCCGGCGAAGATCCGCTGCTTGCGCCGCAGCTTTTCCGGGCGCGCAGCCGCCGAGGCGTAGAGCGCCGCCAGCCGGTCGCGGGTATGACGCAACAGCGCGTCGAACTGCCGGTCCTCCGCGCGCTCCTGCTCGAGCGCCTCGATGCGGGCCGGCTGCCCGCGGTATTCGAGCCAACGCTTCAACCCCGCGTTCTCCACGGTGACCGCGAAGGCCTCGTCGAACCGGGAGTCGTTCTGCACGTAGAGCAGCTGGTGGGCGAGCTCGTGGAAGATCATCGACGCAAGCTCGTCGCTGCCGTAGCGCATCATCGTGCTCATCACCGGGTCGGGGAGCCTGCCCAGGGTGGAGTATGCGGGCACGCCCTCGACGACGACGTCATAGCCGCGGCGCTTCAGCCCCGCCGCGAAGTCCCGGGCGTCCTGCCCGTGGAAGTAACCCCGATATGCCACGCAGCCGGCAATGGGGAAGCACCATTGCTTGGGCTGCACTGAGAGCGCAGGCGCCGCAACCACGTTCCACACGACGTAGGGACGGTTGATATCGACATAGGTGCGATAGCTGTCGTTGTCCGGCAGCTTCAGCACACGCGATGCGAAATCGCGCGCCTGGCGGACGTCGGCCAGCTCCAGGATCATGGGCTGGGACGTCCGCGGGTCATCGATCACTTGCACGATCGGCTTGCGCTCATGGATCACGTGCCACTCGCCGTCGGCGGCCTGCAGCAGATATCTCGTGCCGGCGCAGCCTGAGAGCACGGCAAGCGCCAGCGCAGCGAGTGTGACCCGCACGAGGCCGACGCGCATGCGGGTGAGGAAGGCCTTCTCGGTTAACATGTGCGCATTATGCAGGTGTATCTGGTCGGCGGTGCCGTGAGGGACCGGCTTCTCGGGCGTCCCGTCAAGGAGCGCGACTGGGTCGTGGTCGGCGCTTCGCCCGGCGAGCTCGAGCGGCAAGGCTTCGTTTCCGTCGGGCGCGAGTTTCCGGTCTTTCTGCACCCGCAGACCCATGAGGAGTACGCGCTCGCCCGCCTGGAGCGCAAGGTGGCCCCGGGGTACCGCGGTTTCACCACCCTGTTCTCACCCGATGTGACGCTGGAGGAGGATCTGCGCCGCCGCGATCTGACGATCAACGCGATGGCGGAGACTCCATCGGGCGAGATCGTGGACCCATACGGCGGCCAGCGGGACCTCGAGGCGCGGCTGTTGCGGCATGTTTCAGACGCCTTCGTCGAGGACCCCGTGCGCGTCCTGCGCGTGGCACGGTTTGCCGCGCGTTATGCGGAGCTCGGGTTCAGCGTGGCGGAGGAAACGGTTGCGCTGATGCGCGCCATGACCGACTCCGGCGAGCTGACCGCGCTCGTTCCGGAGCGTGTCTGGCAGGAGACCGAGCGCGCGCTCGGCGAGCCTCGTCCCGACGTGTTCTTCGAGACGCTGCGCGAATGCGGCGCCCTGCAGGTCATTTTCCCGGAGCTCACCGCGCTCTACGGGGTGCCGCAGCCGGCCCGCTGGCATCCGGAAGTCGATACGGGCGTGCACGTCATGCTGGCGCTGCGTTATTCAGCGGCTGCCGGCACTCCCACGCCGGTCCGGTTCGCCGTCCTCATGCACGATCTCGGCAAGGCGTTGACGGCTCCGGAGCACTGGCCCAGCCACCGCGGGCACGAGGAAGCCGGCGTGCCGGTGATCGAGGCGCTCTGCGCACGGCTCAAGGTGCCGAACGGCTTCAGGGATCTCGCCGTGCTCACGGCACGCCACCATGCCGTCGTCCACCGTGCGGCGGAGCTGCGGCCTGCCACGGTGTTGAAACTCCTGGAGCAGACGGACGCGTTCCGCCGGCCGGAGCGGTTCGAGGAGATGCTGGCGGCCTGCGAGGCCGACGCCCGCGGGCGCACGGGTCTGGAGACTCAACCCTATCCGCAGCGCGACTATCTGCGCCGCGCGCATGCCGCGGCCGCGGCGGTGAGCCTCGACGAGGACGAGCGGCACGGGCTCGCCGGCCCCGCCATCGGGGAGAAGATCCGCGAGAAGCGCCTGGCGGCGATCAAATCGCTGGGATCGTGAGCCCGGATCGTCGCGGCTACTGGTCGTGAGTCCTGCGGTCGGCGTCGAGCTCGGCGGGCGCGATGAAAGGGCCGAGATAGAAGGGCAACACCGCCATCATGTGGCGGGGGAGGATGCCGAGGCGCGCGAGACCGTCCTGCGTGCAGACACTGTCCACGCTGAGCGAGCGGAAGTTGTCGAGCGACAGCGGTTTCCCAGGCAACAGCCCGAGGAGGGCGGCCTGCAGGAGGCCGATCGCAGCCGGTAGACGGAGGATGTGGCAGGGGAGCCGGGCCACGGCGGCAGTCATGCGCACGAGCTGCTCCAGCGTCAGGATTTCCGGGCCGCAGAGCTCGTAGGTCTCGCCGAAACTCCGACGGTCGTCGAGCGTGCGCACGAACGCCTCCGCGACGTCCCCAACATAGACCGGCGCGAAGCGCGACTGGGAGCGCGCGAGCGGCAGAAAGCCGCCGCCCAGCCGCAGCAGCGCGGCGAAGCGGTTGGTGAGGGAGTCGCGCGGGCCGAAGATCACGGAGGGACGGAAGATCGTGAAATCGAGATGCGCGGCGGCCGCGCGGACGTGCTCTTCCGCCTCGCCCTTGGACCGCAGGTAGCGGCTGGGGCCGCGCTCCCGGTCGGAGCCCATGGCGCTCATCTGCAGCAGCCGGCGGACTTTCGTCAGGTGCGCGGCGGCGACCAGCTTCGCGGCGAGGTCCGCGTGCACGGATTGGAAGGTGGCGCCGCCGCTCGGGTTCAGGATGCCGATGAGGTTGATCACCGCATCCATGCCGCCGAGGAGCTGGCCGAGCGTGCGTGGGTCGTGCACGTTCGCAGTGACGACCTCCACCGTCGACAGGACCGCGAGGTGCTGGGCGCGACCGGGGCTGCGCGTCGGCACCCGCACCCAGTGGCCCTGGCGCACCAGGCGCGTCACCAGCTCCGTGCCGACGAAGCCGGTGCCACCCAGCACACAGATGTTCATCGGCGCCACGTCAGTGTCCGGGCAGGGTGTCGGCGAGGATCGCGCGGCGCTGCTCGCGGCGGCCGTCGTGCACCAGGTCGATGGCGACCCGATCACCCACCTGGAGGAATCCGATCGTGTTGCGCAGGTCCGCGTTGGTTTTGATCCTGTGTCCGGCGATGGCGGTGATCACGTCGCCGGCGCGCACGCCGGCTTTCTGCGCCGGGGAGCCGGGGCTCACTTCCTCGACGAGTCCGCCGGTGGCCTCGCGCAGCCCGAGTGAGCGCGCCACCTCCGGGGTGACCGGGTAAAGGCTGACGCCGAGCTGACCCCGCCGCACCGCGCCGTGCTCGATGAGCTGACGCATGACGCCCTCGGCGGTATCGGCCGGAATGGCGAACCCGATGCCGGTGCTGTCGCCGCTGCCGGAGAGGATCGCCGTGTTGATGCCGACCAGATCGCCGTGGAGGTCGACGAGGGCGCCGCCGGAGTTGCCGGGGTTGATGGAGGCGTCCGTCTGGATGTAGTCCTCATAGTCGTCCGGGCTCAGCCCCGACCGCTGCAGGCCGCTGACGATGCCGGCGGTCGCGGAATCCGGAAGCCCGAAGGGATTGCCGATCGCCACCACGAAATCGCCTACGGCCAGGGTCGCGGAATTGCCGAACCGGATCTGCGTCAGGCCGTGGGCGGGGACCTGCACCACCGCGATGTCAGAGGGCGGATCGCTGCCGACGAGCCTGGCTTTGAGATTACGGCCGTTCTCCAGAGTGACGGTGATGCCCATGGCGTGGTCCACCACGTGGGCGTTGGTCAGGATGTAGCCGTGCCTGGCATCGACGATCACACCCGAGCCCGCGGCCGCGAACGGCTGCTCGTCGGCGCCCTGCCCCGCAAGGCTGTGCGAGGAGCCGCTGTCGAACGGGCCGGGCGGCGATGATTCGTCCGAGTCACTGCCGCTCATGACGCCGCGCGTGGAGATGGTGACGACCGCGGGGGACACCCTGCGGATCATCGGCGCAAGCGAGGGAACCCGCATGCCGGCCACGAGCGCGGGGGGGATCGCGGCGGGCGCAGCCGCGAAAGGCATCGCTCCCAACGCTGCGGCGAGCAGCGCGGTACAGGTGAGCTCCCGGGGGTTCATGGGACTTCCGGCCTACGGAGCAAGGATTCTACCCGACCGGGTGCTGCGCCAGTAGCGCAGCACCCCGCCGGATTGTCAGCTCATCGGAACGAGCCGCGAGGGGCTTTAAGCCGCCGCCACCTCGATGCGCCGCGGCTGCAGCTTCGCCTGCTTCGGAATCGTCACCTCGAGCACGCCCTGGGTATGTTTGGCGGTGATCGACTCGAGGTTGGCGCTGTCCGGCAGGGTGAAGCGCCGCAGGAACTTGCCACTGCGTCGCTCGAGGCGCCGGTAGGCATTCGACTCCTCGTGCTGGCGCGCGTGCCGCTCGCCGCGGATGGTCAGGACGCCCTTCTCGGCCGTGATCTCGATGTCCTTCGGCTCCACGCCGGGGACGTCGACCAACACGGCGAAGCGCTCCGGCTCCTCGTAGACGTCGACCTGCGGAATCCACCAGGCGCCGTCGGAATCGCCGGCCTCGGCGGACGTGGAAAGCGCCTCATCGAGATGATGATGCAGGCGGTTGACGAGCGACCAGGGCTCGTAGCGGAGAATAGTCATGTTGCAAACCTCCAATCGTGAATGAATCTCAGGCGGCCATCGGCCGCGCCACATCGTTGGAGGTGATTTGCGGGCGGGCGGGGAAGTTTCAAGTGTTGGTTTGATCACGGCGCCGAAAAGTTCGCCGTCCTCGAATCCGCGGCCGGAGCCGTGGCCGACGGGGCAGCCGGCTCGGGCGAAAGCGGAGCCTGGGGCAGCAGTGCGGCGAAGCCGATGGCGCCGGTTCAGCCGAGCCTGCATCGCGGCGTGTGACTATCCTGTGCAGAACGTGTGCGCTCCCTGGGCACCATATATTGGGGCTGCGGTGGCACGAAAAAGGGGCCCTCGGAAAAATCTTGTGGTAGGTCTGTCGCGGCCGGGTACGCCATAAGCTATTGTTTTATATACGTAATATTTGCATGACGAAATATGTCCGAGAATCTTGACGCGTGCCGAGGTGCTCATTAGGCTCTGTACCCCGACACAAGATCTTGTGCCCGCAAGGCGGCTCCACGGGATCGCGCGTTGGGGAGGTTCAGGGGGTGCCGGCCGCGACCGCGGCGTGTGGGCAATCCCGCCGGCGTGCGCCGCGAAGCGCATTCCGTGCAGGCCGTATCCCCTGTGATCCGTTGAGCAGGCGTGCTAAAGACAACTGGAGCGCCGCGGACACATGAATACCGTCGTGAAGATCGAACTGAAGGACATCGATGCGGTTCCGTTCCAGGAAGCATCGCTGGATATCTGGGACAAAAAGTACCGCCTCACCGCCAAAGACGGCTCGCCCATCGACAGGACGATGGACGACACCTACAAGCGTGTTGCGCGCGCGCTCGCCGACGTCGAGCCTCAAGAAGTACGCGACCACTGGTACGAGCGGTTCCTCTGGGCCCTGCGCCGCGGCGCGATCCCCGCCGGACGCGTGACTTCCAACGCCGGTGCGCTGGAGCACAAGCCCGCGACCTCCACGATCAACTGCACGGTGTCGGGAACGATCCGCGATTCCATGGACAACATCCTGCGGAAAGTTCACGAGGCGGGCCTCACGCTGAAAGCGGGATGCGGCATCGGGTACTGCTTCTCGACGCTTCGTCCTCGCGGCGCATACGTGTCGGGCGCGGGCGCATACACGTCCGGCCCGCTTTCGTTCATGGATATCTTCGACAAGATGTGCTTCACCGTCTCGTCTGCCGGGGGTCGGCGTGGCGCGCAGATGGGTACGTTCGACGTTGGTCACCCGGACGTCATGGAATTCATCCGCGCCAAGCGCGAGAGCGGACGGCTGCGGCAGTTCAATCTGTCGCTGCTGATCACCGATGAGTTCATCAAGGCAGTGCGCGAAGACGACGACTGGAAGCTCGCTTTCCCGATCTCCAGGAAGGAGTACGAGAGCGAGCATCCGGATCTCAACGATGCCGGTAAGTTCCTTTGGCGCGAATGGGAGGTTCACGACGATTACGTCGTGAACGAGCAGGGGCTGGTTGCCTGCAGGGTTTACAAGACGCTGCCCGCTCGGCGCATGTGGGATGTCATCATGACTTCCACCTATGACTTCGCGGAGCCGGGCTTCATCCTGATCGATCGCGTCAATCAGATGAACAACAATTGGTGGTGCGAAAATATTCGCGCGACCAATCCGTGCGGTGAGCAGGCTCTTCCCGAGTTCGGCGCGTGCCTCCTGGGGTCCGTCAATCTGACCAAATTCGTCCGTCACCCCTTCACGGAAGCGGCCGAGTTCGATTGGGCGGAATATCGCGAGGTCGTGAAGGTCTTTACCCGCATGCTCGACAACGTGGTTGAGGTCAATGGGCTGCCGCTCGAGAGGCAGCGCCAGGAGATTCAGAACAAGCGCCGCCACGGAATGGGCTTCCTCGGCCTGGGAAGCACCATGACTCTCCTGCGCATGAAATACGGGTCGCCGGAGGCCGTGAAGTTCACCGAGGATGTGTCGCGGGAAATGGCGATCGCGGGCTGGGAAATGGGACTCGAGCTCGCCAGGGAGAAAGGCCCGGCTCCGATCATGACCGAGGAGTTCACGGTTACGAAGGAGATGCTGAGAAAGCGGCCGGAGATGATTCGAGACGGCTGGAAGGCCGGCGAGAAGATTCCGGGCAGGCTGCTGCACGCCAGGTACAGCCGGTATATGCAACGCGTGGCCGAGGTCGCTCCGAAACTCGTGGAAGGTTTGGCCGAGACCGGAGCGCGCTTCACTCATCACACGTCAATCGCGCCTACCGGTACGATCTCCCTGTCACTCGCCAACAACGCATCGAACGGGATCGAGCCGTCGTTCGCGCATCATTATTTCCGGAACGTGATACGAGACGGCAAGAAGACGAAGGAAAAGATCGATGTATTTTCCTTCGAGCTGCTTGCCTATCGCGAGCTCGTGAATCCAAAGGCAAAGCCCGGCGCGACGGCGGACTCCGAAAGACTTCCGGAGTATTTCATTGCATCGGATGACATCAATCCGCAGGAACATGTCGATGTTCAGGCGGCCTCCCAGAAGTGGGTGGACTCCTCGATCTCGAAGACCGCGAACGTGCCGACGGATTTTCCCTACGAGAAGTTCAAGGACATCTATTTGTACGCGCATGCGCAGGGGCTGAAAGGCTGCACGACGTTCCGCTTCAATCCCGAGGCCTTCCAGGGCGTGCTCGTGAAAGAGCAGGACCTCAAGAATACGGTCTACCAATTCACGCTCGAGGACGGCCAGGTCGTCGAGGTGCGGGGTGATGAGCAGATCGAGTACGACGGCGAGTTACATACCGCCGCAAATTTGTTTGACGCGCTACGTGACGGCTACTACGGACGCTACTGACGGCATTGTAATCGTCCGTCTGCGGCCTCATATATCGGAACTCAGCTCATGACCATCAAGATCGAGCGCAAAATCGTCAAGTACCAGGTGCAGAAGCCGGAGGACGCGGCCCGCGTCCAACCGGGCCCGGCGGCCGTGGCAGCAGTGGCCGAAGCCAGGAAGCCTGCTCCGGCATCGCCTGCGGAGGAAGTCGTTCGCGACAAGAACGGCCATATGGCGAAAGTCATCCGGATGCACGAGAAGCTCGAGCGTCCGGAGATGCTGATCGGCTCGACCTACAAGATCAAGACGCCGATCTCGGATCACGCGATGTACGTGACCATCAACGACATCGTGCTCAACGAAGGCACGGAG
>JASHVV010000110.1 GCA_030044385.1 Gammaproteobacteria bacterium | reverse complement strand
TTGTAGATGCCGCGCCGATGATCGCGCAGCACCAGCGACTCGCTGCCTTCGGACTCGGCCAGCTCGCCGGCCGAGTAGACCTCGATATCCGCGACCTTGAGCTGGGTCGCGATCAGGGAGCCGCGATAGCGCCGTACGCCCAGCTCGGCGAGGTGGGCGGCGCAGACCCGTGCCTGCTCCCAGAGCGGCGCGACGAGGCCGAATACGGTGTTGCGGTGCTGGACGCACTCGCCGACGGCGTAGACACTCGGGTCGAACGTCTGCAGGGTGTCGTCCACCAGCACACCGCGCTCGCAGCGCAAGCCGGCGCGGCTCGCCAGCTCGATGTTGGGACGCACGCCGGCCGCCATCACGACGAGGTCGGCCGCGAGCTCGCTGCCGTCGTCGAACCGCAGGCCGGTGGCACGATTCTCGCCGAGCACGGCGACCGTCTTCGCCGGCATGTGGAATTTGAGGCCGCGGGCCTCCAGCGAGGCTCTGAGCAGCGCTGCAGCGGGCGCGTCGAGTTGCCGCTCCATCAACGTCGGGAACAAGTGGACGACAGTGACATCCATGCCGCGGTTCGCGAGTCCGTTCGCCGCCTCGAGGCCGAGCAACCCGCCGCCGATGACCGCGGCCTTGCGGTATCGTCTCGCGGCGCTCAGCATCGACTCGACGTCCGCCAGATCGCGGAACGTCACGACGCCCGGAAATCCCTTGCCGGGGATGGGCAGAACGATGGGGCTCGAGCCGGTCGCGAGCAGCAACCGGTCGTAGCACGCCTCCACTCCCCTGGCGGAGCGCACGATCCGCCGGCGCCGGTCGATCTCAACCACCGGATCGTCCGTGTGCAACGTGACGCGGTGCTCCGCATACCATCCGGGGCCGTGCAGGATGATGTCCTCGGGCCGTTGCTCGCCGGCGAGCACGGGCGAGAGCAGGATGCGGTTGCAGTTGCCGTGCGGCTCCGCGCCGAACACCGTGATGTCGTAAGCGTGAGGCGCGAGGTGGAGCAACTCCTCCACCGTCCTCATCCCCGCCATGCCGTTGCCGACGACCACCAGGCGGCGGCGGCGGGGCAGATCGGCTGTCTGCGGCTCCACGCTGACCCACACGCGCCCGTCCATGGCCCTGACGGGATAGACGTTGACCGACTCGGCCGGATCCTCCAGGCAGCGCCCCGTCCGCAGGCTGTAGTGATGCTTGTAGAGCGGGGAAGCGACGACGGTCTCTCCCTTCAGGTCCCCGACGATGCCGCGCGACAGGACACTCGCCCCGCTCGCCGGGTCGATGTTGTCCAGCGCATACAGCGCCTCGCCCGCGCGGAACACGGCGATCTGCCGCCCGCCGACGAGCGCGCACACGCCCCCCTGCGGCAGGATGTCCTCGAGCGCGCAGACGGCGGCCCACGAGCTCACCCGGCGGCCTCCTGCAGGCGGCGGCGCTCGGCGGCCGTGGCCGGGCGGATCTGCAGGCGATCGCGCACGAACACCACGTTGCCGTCGCCGGCGTCGCTGTTGATGAAATGGCGGAAGCGCCGCCGGGTGGCCGGATCCTCGACCGCCTTCTGCCACTCGCACTCGTAGGATGCGATCACGCGCGCCATGTCGACCTCGAGCTCCGCGCCGATGCCGAGGGAGTCCTGGCAGACGACTTGCCGCAGATACTCGAGCCCGCCCTCCAGGTTGTCCCGCCACGTGGAGGTGCGCTGCAGCCGATCCGCCGTGCGGATGTAGAACATCAGAAAGCGGTCGATGTAGCGGACGAGGGTCGGCTTGTCGAGATCGGCGGCGAGCAGCTCCGCGTGCCGCGGCTTCATGCCGCCGTTGCCGCAGACGTAGAGATTCCAGCCCTTCTCGGTGGCGATCACGCCGACGTCCTTGCCCTGCGCCTCGGCACATTCGCGCGTGCAGCCCGAGACGGCGAGCTTCAGCTTGTGGGGTGAGCGCAGGCCCTTGTAGCGGTTCTCCAGCTCGATCGCGAGACCGACGCTGTCCTGCACGCCATACCGGCACCAGGTCGATCCCACGCAGGACTTCACCGTCCTCATGGCCTTGCCGTAGGCATGTCCCGACTCGAACCCGGCTGCGATCAGCTCCGCCCAGATGAGCGGCAGCTCGTGCACGCGGGCGCCGAAGAGGTCGATGCGCTGGCCGCCGGTGATCTTGGTGTAGAGCCCGAACCGGCGCGCCACTTCGCCGATGGCGATCAGCTTCTCGGGGGTGATCTCGCCTCCCGGGACGCGGGGGACGACGGAGTAAGTGCCGTCCTTCTGCATGTTGGCGAGGAAGTAATCGTTGGTGTCCTGCAGCGAGGCGCGGTCGCCGGCGAGCACGAACTCGTTCCAGCAGGAGGCCAGGATCGACGCGATCGCCGGCTTGCAGATGTCGCAGCCCAGTCCCGTGCCGTGCCTCGCCAGCACTTCGTCGAAGCTTCGCAGGCCGCCTACCCGGACCAGGTGGAAGAGCTGCTGCCTGGAGTGGCGGAAGTGCTCGCAGAGGCGGTGGTCGAGGGCCATGCCGCGGCGCTTCAGCTCCGCGTCGAGGATCTGCTTCACCAGCGGGGCGCAGCCGCCGCAGGTGCTCGCGGCGCGCGTGCTCGCTTTGATGGCCCCCACCGTGGTGCAGCCGCTTTCGACCGCAGCGCAGATGGCTCCCTTGGTCACGTTGTTGCAGGAGCAGATCTGGGCTCCGTCGGGTAACACGGAGAGTCCCGAGCCGGCCGT
>JASHVV010000109.1 GCA_030044385.1 Gammaproteobacteria bacterium | reverse complement strand
TCGACGGCGGCGGGACTCAACACCGGCATGAGCAGCCGCACACTCATGAGAGTATCGCGGCCGAAGTAGGTATCGAAGCGCCAGGAGCCGGCGAGGAGCTTCTCGCGATAGGCAAGAAACGCCAGCGTCTCACGAGCGGCCGGCGCACCCTGCGACGGGTCGCGCAGCAGAGCATGACCGGCGAGCGGCACGAGCGGAGCCTCGCCCGTGAGGCCCGTGATGCGAAGCCCGATGGCGCCATCCCTGCCGGCGAGGATGTGCTCGCCGCTTACTCTGCCGTCCAGCACTTCGACGGTCAGGCGATAGCTCACCGCGCCGTCGAGCCGCTCGCGGGACCACGTCAGGGTGCGGCCGCTCGCGGCGGGCGCTACGGCGATTCCCTGGGGAAGCGTTCCCAACGACTGGAAATCGCGCAGGACGCGGATGCTGGAGAGCACCGCCTGGCGGATATCGAGCTTCTCGTCCGCAAGCGTGGCCTCAGCCGACATCCCGTACAGCATCCTGCCCTTCGCATCCCGTGTGCGAACAGGGACCGGCCGGCCGCGGATCTTCCACATGGCGTTGCCGGGCTGCCGCGCGAACCAGAGACCCACTCCACTGTTACCGGCGGGGAAGGCCATGATGATGCGCGGCGTCGGTCCGCCGCGAAGCACGAGGTGCGCCGCGACGGGCCCTTGTCGCAGA
Source organism: Gammaproteobacteria bacterium (assembly GCA_030044385.1). Lineage (GTDB taxonomy): Bacteria > Pseudomonadota > Gammaproteobacteria > Steroidobacterales > Steroidobacteraceae > 13-2-20CM-66-19. The sequence goes on along the minus strand of JASHVV010000109.1, from coordinate 1,938 downwards.
AAGTCGTTGAGAATCCTGCCTTGGCGCACCTCGAAGGCGAGCTGCGCCGGCGCCGCTCGCGCCGCGGCCAACGCCGGGAACAGGCAGAGGAATGCGCCAGCCGCCGCTGCGGACCGCAGCATCAGTGAAGCTCGTGAATGGCTCATGAGAGCAGCGTCCTCCAACCGCTTGTGGCGAATCGGCGACTTATAGCGTGTTCATCCGCCGCCGTCATCCCCGCACAGTCTTTCCATCTGGCCGAGGAGAGGGGTCCGACTCGCGGCGAGCATCCGATGAAACAGGAATGGCGGAGATCTCTCGCTCGAACGTCTACTCCCAAGATGGCCGCTCGTTCCGTATCGGTCGTGTCGGACAGTCGCGCCGCCCGAAGGCTCCGCCCAAGCTGCGCTGCCCCGGGTGTTGCGAACGAACAACAACGGCATCCGGACGAGGACCACCGCTTCATCGAGTCTCGCCGCCGCGGCAGGCGGCACTTCCATCTGGGGGAATCTGCATGAGAGTCAAAGACAAGAAGGCGCCCCGTGCGGGCGCGTATCCGGTCCGGCAGCGGGCCATCGCGTCCACCCATACGAACTGCGTGGCGACCGTCGTTGCCGGCATTCTCGGCGCGAGCGCCCTGGGCGTCGCCGGCAGCGCTCATGCGCAGAATGCGGCCGCGGCGACGACCGCTCCCACGAACGAGCAAACGAGCCTGTCGGCCACGCAGAACCTTCAGGAGGTCGTCGTCACCGCCACGGCGACCGCCGTGAAGAAGCTGGACGCGAGCTACAACATCGTATCGGCGTCCCTGCAGCAGATTCAGATGGCCGACCCCTCGAGCGCGGCCGAAATCTACAAGCTCTCGCCCGGCATCTGGCCGGAGGCCTCCGGCGGACCCACCGGCGTCAACATCGACGTGGCCGGCTTTCCCCTGGGCGGCGGCGATTCTCCGTATTTCACCACCATGCTCGAGGGTCTGCCCCTCTACGGCTCGCCTTATCTCTCCTTCATGGATAACAGCTCGCTGATCCGCATGGACGACACGGTCGAGCGCGTCGAGATCGTCCAGGGCGGACCCAGCGCCATCTTCGGTCCGGGCCAGCCGGGCGCGACGGCGAACTTCATCCTGCGGACCGGCTCGGACGAGCAGAAGGGATCGCTCGGTGTCACTTACGGCTCGGAGGGAGAGGAGCGTCTGGACGTGTTCGAAAGCGGCAAGCTGACTGACGGCTGGTACGGCAGCATCGGCGGCTACTACCTGCAATCCGACGGGATACGCAATCCGCAATATTTGGCCTACCAGGAACAGCAGCTGACGGCCACGTTGAAGCACGACTTCGACAACGGGTCGATCATGTTCTGGGCCAGAACCCTGCACGCCCACGACATGTGGGTCGCCGACTTCCCCTATACCCAGAGCAACGGCTCGGTCGGCCTGTATCCCGGCTTCGATCAGCTCAACTCCACCTATAACAGCAAGCAGCTCGAGAACTTCCAGGTACCGGATCCGGCCTGCAACTGCTTCGAGAACGACCCGATCGACGAGGGCCGCGGCGACCAGCTCAACTATATCGGCTCGCAGTTCAAGGAGGCGCTCGGCGGCGGCTGGTCGGTCAGCAACGACATCATCTTCGACGGCGGTCTCGTCCCCACGTACGCGCTGGTCAACAACGGCAATCCCCAGACGCTGTCGTCCTATATCGGGACCTTGAGCCTGCCTTCCCCCCTGACCGCGGCCGACGTGCAGGCCACCTACAGCAACGGCCAGGCGGTGAACCCCAACCAGAGCATCGTCACGGAGCAGGTCTGGGACGTACAGAAGAAGATCACGAGCCTCATCGACGAGCTGCGCGTGAACAAGGACCTGGGCTTCGGCAATACCCTGACCCTGGGCGTGTACGCCGCGCACTACACCATGAACGACAACTGGTCGCTGAGCTCCAACGTGCTGATCACCAA
>JASHVV010000108.1 GCA_030044385.1 Gammaproteobacteria bacterium | reverse complement strand
AGTAGTCAAGGCATGACTCGTCAAGTCTAGACTTGGCAAGTCTAGACTTGACGACTTCACCGGAGCGCATCGCCACCGTGGTCGTGCTGGTGATGGATATCCGGATAATGCGGGTGGCTGTGGGTCAGCAGCCCGTGTGCGTGCTCGTGCGTATGCGGCTCCGTGCCGTCCCAATCGAAATCGTGGGAGTGTCGGTGATGCTCGTCGTGGACGTGGCGGTGCGTATGCGTCATCGGCCGATGCGTATGCACGTGCTCGTGCCGCTCCCGTAGATGCAGCCACATACCGGCCCCCATCAGCGCTGCCGCCAGCCAGAAAAGCGGCGGCGGGTGCTCGCCAAAGGCGAGAACCGCGATGGCCGCGCCCAGGAAAGGCGCGGTGGAGAAGTACGCGCCGGTGCGCGCGGCGCCGAGCCCGCGCAGCGCGATCACGAACAGCACCAGGCTGACACCATAGCCGAGAAGTCCGACCGCCATCGCCGCCGCGATCCCCGCGGACGGCGGCAGCCGCTCCCCGAGGAGCAGGGCCAGTCCGGTATTGACCGCACCCGCCGCCAGCCCCTTGAGAGCCGCCAGGAAGAGCGCGTCCGAGGCCGACACCTTGCGCGTGAGATTGTTGTCGAGCGCCCAGCAGAGACAGGCCAGCGCGATGAGCGGCGCACCCCAGCCCAGGCCGTGCGCGTCGGCGGGCCCACGGGCGGCGAGCGCGGCGGCCCCCGCCACGATGAGCGCCATCCCGAGCACGACCCGCCGATCGGTATTCTCGCGGAAGGCGATCCACGCCAGCAGCGCGGTCAGTACCGCCTCGAGATTGAGCAGCAGGGAGGCGGCAGCCGCCGGCGTGCGCGCCAGGCCCAACATGAGGAGCAGCGGGCCGAGCACTCCCCCGCAGCCGATCGCCAGCAGCAGCCAGCGCCACTCGGCGCGCGCCAGAGCCGGCCTGCGCCATCCCCGGTCCCGCAGCAGGCGGGCGAGGCTGAGCCCGACGCCGCTTCCCAGGTAGAGCAGTCCGGCAAGCAGCAGCGGCGAGGTGTCGCGCAGGAGTTGCTTCGCGAGCGGCGTGCTGGCACCGAAGAGCAGCGCCGCCGCGAGCGCCGCGGGCACCGCCGGCGCAAGGGTGGTACGGGCCATTGCGGGAGGCTACCGCGCCGGCCAGCCGGGGCATAGCCGCGCTTTTTTCAGCGGGATTGCACGGCGGTCACGCGATCGCGGCCGGCGCGCTTGCTGTCGTAAAGCGCAGCATCGGCGGCCTTGACCAGGGCGTGTACCGACGTGCGCCGCGCGCCGCGAAGCGGCTCGAACGCCGTCACACCAAAGCTTCCCGTGACATACACGGGTCCCGCTGCAGTCGCGTGCGGACTGGCGCGAGCGCGCTCGCACAGGCGCTGCGCAACGTGCAGCGCCTCGTCTCCCGCAACCTCCGGCAGCACGACCGCGAACTCCTCGCCGCCGATGCGCGCCACCCAGTCCTCTCCCAGGCGCAGGCCGTGAGTGAGCCGGGCCGCGAACTCGCGCAAGACCTCATCGCCGACCTCATGGCCGTGCGTATCGTTGACGGCCTTGAAGTGGTCGATGTCGCAGATCACCAGCGACAGCGCGCGGCGGAGGCGCACGGCGCGCTCGACCTCGCGCGGAAACTCGTGCTCGAAGAAGCGGCGGCTGCCGCAGCGAGTGAGCTCGTCGATGGTCGAGAGAATGCGATTGTCGGTGAGCGCGAGCTGCAGGGCGGAAGAGAGGCTGGCGATGCGCCGGGCGGTCGTCAGGTGCGCCCAGAACTCCTCGCCCCCGCTGGCCTCGGCCGGCATGCAGTCGTTCGCGCCCCGGCGAAGCGCCTCGCGCGTGCCGGTCTTCCCGTCGACATCCACGAAGACCACGTGCGACGCCGAGCCGGCATGCAGCTGGCGTACCGCCTGCACGAGCTCCAGGCGGTCGGTGAAGAGGAGCGCATGCGTGCGCTTGCCGAGCATGACGAGCGCCTCCGTCGCCGAGGGAGCGAGCTCCAGCTCGATGTTGGCGTTGCCCAGCCACTTCACGAACCGCTCGCGCACTTCCTCGGACCCCAACGCTATCAGGGCGACGGGCACCGGTGGGTTGCGGCGCAGAATGCTCGACAGCGTCGAGTGGTCCTCGTCCCGCAGCGCGCGGTCGAGGATGGCCTGCCGCTCGAGCAGGTAAGTGGCGGTGGAGCTGGCGTCGGCATCCGGTTCCGCCCGGCGGCGCTCGTCGGGGTCCCCGCCGGGCTCTCCGCTGCGCTCATCCGGCACGATCATTGAAGCCTCCGGCACTGCGTCCACGCAATGGAGAACGCCTGCGCACGGTTTCCGTGCACCTGTCGCCATTTTAATACAATCAGACATCCGCGCGCAGGGTCGCCAGCGGCGGTTGCCTCACGACCGAGCGCGTCGCCAGCCAGCCGCTCACCGCCACGACGAGCGCGCCGCCGAGGAGCCCGGCGACGCAGGCCCAGGGACTGAAGGCATACGGCAGGTTGAGCACCCGGGTCGTGAGGAAGTACGCCGCAACCGACGCGCCGGCCGCGGCAATGAGCCCGGACAGGACGCCGAGCGCCGCAAACTCGGCCAGCACGCCTTTCAGCACCGTGCGGCGGCTCGCGCCCAGCGTGCGCAGCATTGCGCTCTCGTAGCGCCGCTCATCGCGGCTCGACTGCACTGCGGCGAGCAGCACCGTCAATCCCGCGAGCAGCGTGAACGCGAACACGCTCTGCACGGCCAACACCGCCTTGTCGAGCACGGCCCGCACGTCCGCGAGGAGGTCGTCGATGTCGAAAATGGAGACGCTCGGGAAGCGGCGGGCGAGCCCCGCCAGCGACCGGGCGGCGCCGGGGGCGAGATAGGCGCTCGTCAGGTAGGTGCCGGCGACCCTGTCGAGCAGTCCCGGCGCGAACACCATGAAGAAGTTGGGTCGGAAGCTGTCCCACTTGACCTTGCGGATGCTCGCCACGCGGACGGTGAACGTCTCGCCAGCGATGTCGAAGGTCAGCCGATCGCCGAGGCGCAACCCGAGCCACTGCTCGAATTCCGTGGAGATGGACACGAGCGGTTGGCCGTGATCCGCCTGCGTCCACCAGCGGCCGGCGACGACCCGGTTGTCGGCGCCGAGCGTGGCCGACCAGGTGAGGTTCTGCTCGCGGTTGGCAAACTCCCTGCCGCGATGGTCCGCAAAGCGCATCGCCTCCACCGGCCGGCCGTCTATGGCCGTCAGCCGGCCTCTGATCATCGGCAGGACACGCGAGGTTCGCGCTCCGTGGGCGTGCAGATAGGCGACGAGGGCGTCGCGGCTCTGCGGCGGGATGTTGATGAAGAAATAGTTCGGCAGGTCGGCCGGCAGGCTCGCGCGCCAGTCGCCGTCGAGGTCGCTGCGGATGATCCCGAGCAGGAGCAGCGCCATGATGCCGGTGCCGAAGGCGACGACCTGCACGATGCTGTCGGCTCTCCGCCGGCCGATTCTGGCAACGCCGTAGCGCCAGGCGACGCCGGCGCCGGCCCGCAGGCGGCCGGCCGCCGTCACCAGCAGTGCCCCAGTCAGGGCGAGCACCGCGACGAAGGCCGCGAGCCCCGCGGCAAAGCCGAGGAAGAGCTTCCAGTCGAGCACGGCCCAATAGATGAGCAGCGCGATGATGGCTACGGCCGGCCCGAAGGCCAGCAGCGCCAGCGGCCGCGGCGGCCCGATGTCGCGCCGCAACACGCGGAGCGCTGGCACGCGGGAGAGCTGCAGGAGCGGCGGCAACGCAAAGCCCGTGAGCAGCGCCACGGCCGTCAGGAAGCCCATGCCCACCGGCGCCAGGCTCGCCTGCGGCAGCGTGTTGCTGGCCAGAACTCCGCGCAGCGCATGGACGAGCCATGCCTGGGTCGCGTACCCGATGACGGACCCGATCACGGCGGCGAGCAATGCCACTGCGAGCAGCTGCAGCGTCGTCAGGCCGACCGTGAATCTCCTCGTTGCGCCCAATGTCTTGAGCAGCGCCACGGAGTCCAGGTGGCGCCCGACATAACGCCGTGCCGACATCCCTACCGCGGTCGCGCACAGCAGCACGGCGACGAGACTCGCGAGGCTGAGGAACCGTCCGGCGCGGTCGACCGCGTTCTTGATCTGCGGACTGGCAGTCGAGATATCCCGCAGGCGCTCCCCGGGGCTCTTGTGCGTCTCGAGCCAGCGCCTGAAGGCCGCGACGGGCTCAGGCGCGCCGGCGAAGAGGGCGGTGTAGGTCACCCGGCTGCCCGGCTGGATGAGCTGCGTGCGGGGCAGATCCGCAGCGTTCATGAGGAGATTCGGGACGAGGCCGGTGAACGTACCGCCCTCATCGGGTCGGGAAATGAGGACACGGCCGACCCGGAGGTCGACAGCGCCAATGCTCAGGAAGGAACCGACGCGGCCGCCCAGCGCCGCGAGCAGCCTCGAGTCCGGCCATATCTCGCCTGGTGGGGGAATACCCGCGGCAGGTTGACCGTTCGCGAACGGTTGGTCCGCCACCTTCACCTTGCCGCGCAGCGGATACCCGGCGGTCACGGCGTCGATGTCCGCGAGCTGACTCCGGTCGCCTTCGAACACCACGCTGAGGAGGCCCGTGGCGCTCGCCGTCACGAGCCCGGCTCGACGCGCCGCCGCGACGTCCGCTGTCTCGATGGGCTGCGGCGACTCGAGGCGGAGGTCGGCGGCCAGCACCTGGCTCGCCTGCATCGCCACCGCGGCGTCGATCCGGCTGGCCAGGAAACCCACGCCGGTGAGCGCCGCCACGGCGATGGCGAGCGCGAGGAGCAGCACGCCGAGCTCCCCGGAGCGCCATTCCCGGGACAGCATGCGCATCGAGAGCGAGAGCGCGCGCATGGCGGCTATCTTGAATCCCCAGGCGAATCCCCAGCCAGCTCCCCGGCTTCCATATGCACGATCCGCTCGCAACGCGAGGCGAGATCGGCGTCGTGAGTCACCAGGACCAGGGTGGTGCGGGAGTGCGCGTTCATCTCGAAGAGCAACTCACCGATCCTGGCGCCGGTCACGGCATCGAGGTTGCCGGTGGGCTCGTCCGCGAACAGCACGGCGGGCCGGGTCACGAATGCCCGCGCGAGCGCGACGCGCTGCTGCTCGCCCCCGGAGAGCTGGCGCGGGTAGTGGCGCGCCCGCTCCTGGAGCCCCACCTGGCGCAGGGTCTCGAGCGCCGCCTCGCGCGCCCGCGCATGTCCGGCGAGCTCCAGGGGCAGCATCACGTTCTCGAGCGCAGTGAGTGACGGGATGAGGTGAAACGACTGGAAAACGAAGCCGACCCGCTGCGCCCGCACCAGCGCCCGGCCGTCCTCATCCAGGCGGGTGAGGTCCCGTCCCTCGAGGAGCACGCTGCCGGCGCTCGGCAGGTCGAGCCCGGCGAGCAGCGCGAGCAGGGTGGACTTGCCCGCCCCGGACGCCCCCACGACCGCCACCGACTCGCCCGAGGCGATGTCGAGCGAGACGTCGTGCACAATAGTCAACGGCCCTTCGGGGCTCTGGACCTGCTTGGTGAGGTGCTCGGCCTTGAGAACGCTGCTGCGAGCCGCCGGCGCCTGGGCGTTCGGCATCGGATTGATGTTCATCGCGCTCCAGAACGCGGTGGCGTCCGACCATACCATTCTCGTGTTCGGCGACAGCTTGAGCGCCGCGCACGGCCTCAGGCCGGAGCAGGGTTGGGCGGCGCTGCTCGGCGCACGGCTGAAGACCGAAGGTTACGGGTACCAGGTGATCAACGCCAGCGTCAGCGGCGAGACCACTACGGGCGGTCTCGCCCGGCTGCCCCGGGAGCTGCGCCTCACCCGCCCCGGCATCCTCATTTTGGAGCTGGGCGCCAACGACGCGTTGCAGGGCCTGCCGCTCGCGCTGGCGCAGCAGCGCCTGGCCGGGATGATCCGGCTGGCCGAGACCGCCGGGGCGCGCGTGCTGGTCGCCGGCCTGCTCATTCCGCCGAACTACGGACCGCGCTATACCCGCCAGTTCGCGGACATGTACCCCAGTCTCGCGCGGCAATTCCATACGGCCCTGGTACCCTTCCTGTTGAAGGGGGTGGCGCTGAATCCGCACCTCATGCAGCCGGACGGCCTGCATCCGAATGCGCGCGGGGAGCCGCTGGTGCTGGATAACGTATGGCCGTTCCTCGAGCCGATGTTGAAGAAGAGCCGTTGAGGGGGTGCCGATGAACCGATTCTGGCTGAAGTCCTATCCGCCCGGCGTGCCGGCGGAGATCGACCCCACCCGGCTGACCTCCCTCGCGGAGCTGCTGCGCCAGGCCTGCACTGCCTACCGGGACCGGCCCGCGTACGAGCAGATGGGCCGGGTCATGACGTACGCGCAGCTCGATGAGCTGACCCGCGACTTCGCGGCCTGGCTGCAGGCCAACGGCCTGGCGCAGGGTGACCGGATCGCCATCATGCTGCCCAACACGCTGCAGTACCCGATAGCGCTCTTCGGCGCGCTGCGGGCGGGCCTCACCGTCGTCAACACCAATCCGCTCTACACCGCGCGGGAGCTGCAGCACCAGCTCGAGGACTCCGGCGCGAAGGCGATCCTGGTGCTCGAGAACTTCGCGCACGTGGTGCAGGAAGTGGCCGGGCGGACGCGCCTGGAGAAGATCCTCGTGACCGCCGCCGGGGACATGCTCGGCTTCCCGAAGTCGTGGATCGTCAACTACGTCGTGCGGCATCGCCGCAAGCAGGTGCCGCAGTGGCACATTCCCGGCGCCTTGAGCTTCAGTGAAGCCCTGCGCGCCGGCCGCGGCCTGCCGCTGAAGCCGGTCGACGTCGGCCCCGAGGACATCGCCTTCCTGCAATACACCGGCGGCACGACCGGCGTGGCGAAGGGCGCCATGCTGACCCACGGCAACGTCAGCTCCAACATCCTGCAGGCCGAGGCCTGGCTCGCCGGCCGGTTCTCGCAGGAG
>JASHVV010000011.1 GCA_030044385.1 Gammaproteobacteria bacterium | reverse complement strand
TCCCTGTCGGAACTTGAACTGCTGGCTCGCGCGGTCGAAGATCGACACGCCGATGATGTCGGCCGGCAACAGGTCGCTGGTGAACTGCACCCGCTGCCACGCGAGCCCGAGCACTTGGGCCAATGCGTGCGCGAGCGTTGTCTTGCCGACGCCGGGGACATCCTCGATGAGCAGGTGTCCGCGCGCGAGCACGCAGGTGAGGCACAGCCGCACCTGCCGCGGCTTGCCGAGAACGATCGACTCCAGGGCCTCGAGCGCACGCCGCAGGGCCGATGCATCGGAGTCTTGCGCCGCAGCCGCGCTCATACGGCTGCGGGCCCCCGCAACCCTTGCACGCGCTCGAGCTGGCTCGCAAGCCGTCTCGCCGTCTGCTCGAGCTCGGCGAGGCGCTGGCGCTCGGCGGCCACCACGGCCTCGGGGGCGTTGCGTACGAAGCTGTCGTTGGCAAGCCGTGTGCGGGTCTTCTCGCAGTCGGCCTGGGCGCGGGCGAGGAGCTTGCCCAGGCGGTCGGCTTCCGCGGCGGCGTCGATGAGGCCGGCCATCGGGACGAGGAGGGTGAGATCGCCCACGAGTGCGGTCGCTGCCTGGGGTTGCGGCTCGCCGGCGGCGAGCTCGCGCGGGGGCTCGATGCCGGCGAGGCGCTCGAGCCAGGCGCGGTGCCGTTGGATGAGCTCGACATCGTGCGCGGAGGCGTTGCGGTAGAGGAGCGGAATGCGCCGCGACGGGCTGATGTTCATCTCGCCGCGGATCTGGCGGACACCGAGGATGAACGCCTTCAGCCAGGCAACTTCCTTTTCGGCGGCTTCGTCGGCCGGGAACTCCGCGGGCCGCGGGTAGGGCGCGAGCATCACCGTCGGCCCCGCGCGGCCGGCGAGCGGGGCGACGCGCTGCCAGATTTCCTCCGTGATGAAGGGCACGAAGGGATGCAGCGCGCGCTGCAGCGCCTCCAGGACCTCGAGCAGGGTGCGGCGCGTGCCGGCGCGCGCCGCGGCCGAGGAGGCCTCAGACTGCAGCACCGGCTTGGTGAGCTCGAGGTACCAGTCGCAGAACTCGTACCAGGTGAACTCGTAGAGCGCCGCGGCGGCATAGTCGAAACGATACTCGGCGAGGGACTTCTCGACCGCTTCCACGGTACGCCCGAAGCGCGAGCGGATCCAACGGTCCGCCATGGAGAGCTCGACCGCGCCCGCGCGGTGCTCGGCAGCCGGCGCGCCGCCGGCTGACTGCGCGTCCACACTCAGGGTGACGAAGCGGGCGGCGTTCCACAGCTTGTTGCAGAAGTTGCGGTAGCCGGCGACGCGCGGCAGATCGAAGCGGATGTCGCGGCTCGGGGAGGCGAGGGCGGCGAAGGTGAAGCGCAGCGCGTCGGTGCCGTGCGACGCGATGCCTTCCGGATATTCCTTGCGGGTCGCCTTCTCGATCTTCGACTTCATCTGCGGCTGCATCAGGCCGCCGGTTCGCTTGGTGACCAGCGACTCGAGGTCGATGCCATCGACGATGTCGAGCGGGTCGATCACGTTGCCCTTGGACTTCGACATCTTCTCGCCGTGCTCGTCGCGGATGAGCCCATGGATGTAGACGTCCTTGAAAGGAACGTCACCCATGAACTTCAGGCCCATCATCATCATCCTGGCGACCCAGAAGAAGATGATGTCGAAGCCCGTGAGCAGCACCGTGCTCGGATAGTACCTGCCGAGCTCGGGGGTCTTCTGCGGCCACCCCAGCGTCGAGAACGGCCAGAGCGCGGAGGAGAACCAGGTGTCGAGCACGTCCTCGTCCTGGCGGAGGATGACGGCCGGGCCGAGCTGGTGCCTGCTCCTCGCTTCCGCCTCGCTGCGCGCGACGTAGATGTTGCCCTGGGCGTCATACCATGCGGGGATGCGATGACCCCACCAGAGCTGGCGGCTCACGCACCAGTCCTTGATGTTGCGCATCCATTCGAAGTAAGTCTTCGACCAGCCCTCCGGCACGAAACGCGTGCGCCCGCTTTCGACCGCGGCAATGGCCGGCGCGGCGAGCGGCGCGATCCTGACGTACCACTGGTCGGTGAGGTAGGGCTCCAACACCGCGCCGCTGCGGTCCCCCCGGGGGACCATCAGCTTGTGCTTCTCGATCTTCTCGACCAGGCCGGCTGCCTCGAGCTCGCCGATGACGCGCTTGCGGGCCTCGAAGCGATCGAGACCGCGGAAACGCTCCGGCACGGCGTCGTTGAGCGTGGCGCGCGGGCTCAGGATGTTGATCTGCTCCAGGCCGTGGCGCAGCCCGATCTCGTAGTCGTTGAAGTCATGTGCCGGCGTTATCTTGACGCAGCCGGAGCCAAACGCGGCATCGACATAGGCGTCGGCGATGATTGGAATCGAGCGCTGCGCGAGCGGCAGGCGCAGGCGCTTGCCGACGAGGTGCTCGTAGCGCTCGTCGTCGGGATTCACGGCGACCGCCGTGTCGCCGAGCAGGGTTTCCGGACGGGTGGTAGCCACCACGATGTGGCCCGACCCGTCCTCCAGCGGATAGCGCAGATGCCAGAGCTGTCCTTCCTCCTCCTCGCTCTGCACCTCCAGATCGGAGAGCGCCGTGAGGAGCACCGGGTCCCAGTTGACCAGCCGCTTGCCGCGGTAGATCAGGCCCTCGTCGTGCAGGCGCACGAACACTTCCACCACGGCGCGCGACAGGCCGTCGTCCATCGTGAAGCGATCGCGCGACCAGTCGACGGAGTCCCCGAGCCGCCGCATCTGGCCCGCCATGATGCCGCCGGACTGCGCCTTCCACTGCCAGACCTTCGCGACGAAGGCGTCGCGTCCCAGATCGAGGCGGCGGGTGCCTTGCGCCTCCAGCTGGCGCTCGACGACCATCTGGGTCGCGATGCCCGCATGGTCGGTCCCAGGCTGCCAAAGCGTGTCGTCACCCCGCATCCGATGGTAGCGGGTGAGGGTATCCATCAACGTGTGGTTGAACGCGTGGCCCATGTGCAGCGTGCCCGTCACGTTGGGCGGCGGGATCATGATGCAGTAGGGCGCTCCCCGGCCGCTGGGCTCGAACCAGCCATGGGATTCCCATTGCTCGTAGATCCGCCGCTCGATGTCGTGCGGCGCATACACTTTGTCCATGGAGACTAGGGCCCTGAGTGAATTGTCAGGGCATTATAGCGGGCGAATCCGCTTATTCCGTGCGCAGCGTGTGCGTCGCGGGCTCGATGCCCAGCTCCCGGTAGGCCTTGAAGCGCGCGCGGCCGGCCCGCCGCCGGCCCTCGTCGCCGTCGATGATCTCCGCGATCCGCCGCGTCAGGTGCAGGAAGGGCGGTGGCTCGGCGGCGAGATTGACCACGAAATCGAATGCGGTGGCCGGGGGGGAGCCGGCGCAGAGGACCACTGGCGCCTCGGCGGCCGCGTTGGATGTCAGCCAGTCGTGCGGCACGAAGCTGCCGTCCGCGAAGGTCCACAGCAGCGCATCGACCGCCTCGAGCTCCGCGCGATCGGTGTGCCAGATGAGCGCGCGCTGGGAAGCGAGATAGGCCTTCTCCGCCAGGCGGCAGGCGACCTTCAGCCGCGCGGTTGCGGCGGCTGCCTCGATCACGTAGAAGTCGACGCGCAGCGCGCGGTCAGCAGCGGACGAGGCGGGCGCTGAGGAATCGGCGCCGCTCGAGGCGGCAGATGCTGAAACGCCGTTGCCGTCGTCCATGGCTCACACCGTGGCGACTCAGAGTCCGGCCCGGCGGATGAGGAAATCCGCGAGCAGCGGGGTCGGCCGCCCAGTGCTGCCCTTCTGCGCACCGCCCTGGTAGGCGGTGCCCGCGACGTCGAGGTGCGCCCATTTCATCCCCTGTGTGAACTTGCCGAGGAATGCCGCGGCGGTGAGGGCCCCGCCGTCCCGGCCGCCGATGTTGGCGAAGTCGGCGAAATTGCTCTTGAGCTGCTCCGCGTATTCTTCCGTGAGCGGCAATGGCCAGGCGCGGTCGTCGGCGCGCACTCCGGCCTCGACCAGCTCAGTGACCAGCGCTTCGTCGTTGCCCATTGCGCCGGAATGGTGATGGCCGAGCGCGACGACGCACGCCCCGGTCAGCGTCGCGATGTCGACGATGGCCGCGGGCTTGAAACGGCGGGCGTAATGCAGCGCATCGCAGAGGATCAGCCGCCCCTCGGCATCCGTGTTGAGGATCTCCACGGTCTGCCCGGAGGCGCTGGTGGCGATGTCGCCGGGCTTCACGGCCTTGCTGCCCGGCATGTTCTCGACGGCGGCGACGAGCCCTACGACCCGCAGCGGCAGCTCGAGGGCCGCGGCGAGCGTCAGCGAGGCGATCACCGCGGCCGCGCCGCTCATGTCGAATTTCATCTCGTCCATGGCCGGCGGGTCCTTGAGGGAAATGCCGCCGGTGTCGAAGGTGACGCCCTTGCCGACGAGGACGACCGGTTGCCCGGACCGCGCGCCCTTGCCGGAGGGGACGTGCTCGATCACGATGAACTGCGGCGGCTGGGCGCTGCCCTGCGACACCGCGAGCAGACAGCCCATCTTCTCGCGGCGGATCGCCGCCTCATCGAGCACACGCACGCGCAACGAGCGATGGCGCTTCGCCAGCGCCCGGCCCTCCTCCGCCAGGAAGGTGGGCGTGCATACATTCGCCGGCAGGTTGGCGAGATCACGCTGGACCTTGCCGGCCTCGGCAATGGCCGCCCCATGGGTCAGCCCGCGGCTCACCTTCTCGGCCGCGCTGCGGGCCACGGGGCCCGCGAGCACGCGCCCGAGCGCGGCAGGCTTGGGCTTCTTGCCGCTCTTCAGGTCATTGGTCCGGTACAGGCCGGTGGCGGCGATCTCCGCGACCGCGCGGCCGAAATAGTAGTCGTCCAGCTCCTTCGCGTCCGGACGCTCGAGCGCGAGCGCGGTACTCTCGACGCCGGTCTTCGACAGTGCCGCGACGGCAGCCGCCCATGCCTTGCGCCACGCCTTGCGGCCGTAGCCCTTCTTCGAGCCGAGGCCGGTGAGCAGCACGCGCGTGGCGCGGATGCCCGGCAGATCGGCCAGCAGCAGCGTCTCGGCCAGCTTGCCCGGAAAGTCGCCGCGGCCGAGCAGCTTCTTCAGCCGGCCGCCGCACGCCGAGTCGACGGCGCCCGCCTCCTCGGTGAGCTGTCCTTCCTCGAAAACGCCGACGACGAGGCAGTCCACCTCGAGGGTGGCCATGCCCTTGCTCCAGGTCTCAAATTGCATCGCGATATCCCCGTGCCCGGCCGAGCCGACGTACCGGCGTCGTGCCGGAGTATTTTTGCGCTCGACGCCGCGAACCATTGAGGCCCGCAATCGTCTGCTTTACCTTAGTTATCGCAGTGTAACCCACCGGCGGTCCGGCGGGGAAAGTCAGGCAGGCTCTCGGTTGGGGAAAATCCTCGGACGCTACGTTCTGCGCGAAGTCGTCACCACCTGGATCGTGGTGATGGGCGTTCTGCTCGTCATTCTGCTGGCCAACCAGGTGGCCGCGGTGCTCGAGCGGGCGGCGACCAGCCAGTTTCCCCAGGGGGTGGTGCTCGAGCTCATCTACCTCGGGATGCTGCAGTACCTGAGCATCCTCGTGCCGGTGGGGCTTCTGCTCGCCATCGTCCTCGCCCTCGGCAGGCTATATCACGACAGTGAGCTCGCCGCGGCCCTGGCCTGCGGCGTGCGGCCGGCCGCGCTCTACGGCGGTGTGATCGGTCTCGGCGTCGTTCTGGCGGCCGGTCTCGCCGCCATCACGCTGGTCGTGGCTCCGGGCGCCACGGCGCAGGCGCTGACGATCCGCAACGCGGCAATACGGTCGGGGCAGTTCGCGCCGCTGCAGGCGGGGACGTTCCGCGCGCTTGCCGGCGGCATGGCGGTCGTCTACGCCGAGCGGGTCGATCCCGACGGGACGCTGCGGGATGTATTCGTGGAGCGCAATCACGGGCCGGTCGTGGAAGTGACGGTGGCCGGCAGCGCGGTCCAGTCCGTCACGCCGGACGCCGACACCCAGACCATCCGGCTCTTCAACGGGCAGCAGTTCAAGGGCGTTCCCGGCAGCGCGCAATTTCGCTCCATGCCGTCCTTTGCGGAACTCACCATCCCGGTGCGGCTCCCCCCCGGAACGGGCGCCGTGACCGATCTGGATGCCCAGCCCACCCCGGCGCTGCTCGCCTCGCCGGATCCCAAGCGCCAGGCGAAGCTGCAGTGGCGGATCTCGATGCCGCTGATGTGCATCGTCCTGACAGGACTGGCGATTCCGCTTTCGCGCCTCAAGCCCCGCCAGGGCCGCTATGCGCGCGTGTGGCTCGCCGTCGTGGTCTGGCTCGTCTATGCCAACCTCATCTCCGCGGGACAGGCATGGATTGCCCGCGGCGCCATTCCCGTGGCGCTCGGGCTCTGGTGGACGCACGTCGTCGTCGTGTTGCTGGCGCTCGCGGTGATCTTCGGACCGCAGGCCGCCCAGCGCCTGCGCTATCGGGCGGCCCCCGCATGAGCGTCCTCGACCGCTACATCGTGCGCACGGTGCTGGGTGCGGTGGGGCTCGTGATGCTGGTGCTGCTCGTTCTCGGGGGCGTGCTGGTGTTCATCAGCCAGCAGGGTGACATCGGGGTCGGTCACTACACCATCACGGACGCGCTGTGGTACACCGTGTTGAATGTGCCGCAACAGGTCTATCAGCTGCTGCCGATCACGGCGCTGATCGGCTCGCTCCTCGGCTTCGGTCAACTGGCCCGCGGCAGCGAGATCACGGTGATCCGCGCCACCGGCGCCTCGGTGGCGCGCCTCTGCGGCACGGCGCTCATCGCAGCCGCCCTCCTCATCGCGTTCGAAGGACTGCTCGGAGAATTCGTGGCGCCGCAGCTGCAGGAAGCGGCGAACCAGCAGAAGGCGTTCAGCCAGTTCAACAGCGTGGGGTTCGGCGGTGGTGCCGGGGCCTGGGTGCGCGACGGGGACCTCATCCTGAATGTCGCGCGCCAGTCGGGGTCGCGGCAGTTCGTCGGCATGCAGGTCTTCGAGCTCTCGCCGCAGCACATGCTGCTGGCCATCGGCCATGCGGCGAGCGCCACGGCCGTCGGGCATCGCAAGTGGCTCCTCGGGGGCTACACGGAGTCACGGTTCACGGCGGACGGTGTGACGGCGAGCCCGCCGGGGCAGAAGATGCTGCAGTCCAACGTCACGGCGGGCTTCCTCGGGCTCGCGGTGCAGGATCCGGAGCAGTTGACGCTGCGGGCGTTGTGGCAGGTCATCGGTTACTTCCACACCAACTCGCTGGATGCGGGCCAGTACCTCTTCGCCTTCTGGTCGAAGATCGCGCGCACGGTGGCGATCATATTCTCGGTGCTGCTGGCGGTGCCGTTCGCCCTGGGCTCGATGCGGTCCGCGGGGACGGGGACGCGCACGGTGGTGGGACTGGTGATCGGGATCGCGTTCTTTCTGCTGCAGAGGCTGATCGAGCCGGGGACGGTGGTCTTTCACCTGGATCCGGTGACGCTTGCGTGGCTGCCTACGGCGCTGCTGGCTACTGTTACGCTGCTGCTGTTGGCCAGAGCGAGGTAGGGGGTCCGGCTTCGCGAGCGTAAAAAGTTTCTGCCGGGAACGCTGCAAGTACGTCCCTGTAAGCTCGCGGATCGACGTCCTGTCGATCAGCGTCCCGGCAGAAACTTTTTACACTCGCGAAGCCTCTCGGGCTATTTCGTGTGATGGGAGTGAGCGGTCGGGGCTTTCTTCTTGGCGGGGAGGGGTTTCAGGAGGCTGTCGAGCGAGGGGAAGATCTCGTCGTAGCGGTAATCGGGGATCTGGTAGTCCCAGCCGTGGACGCGGGAGTTGATTTGCTGCGCTTGCGCGTCGGCTGACTTCCCGGTGGCGCGGGCGGAGACGTCGATGTAGTAGCTCTTGGCGTCTTCGTAGCCGCTGACGTCGATCTCGAGGCCGTCGAAGGTTTTGAAGGCGGCGTGAGAGAGAGCGGTGCCGGCGGGCGGGGCTGCAGTCTTGCGGACGTCGGTCAAGGTGAGACTCGCGAGGGCGCTGCTCATGGTGTCGGCGGCGTCGGGGGCGGTCAGCTCGCGGCCGCGGGGGATGCCGTGGACGATGAAGTCGGTCTGGCCCTGCTTGGCGCGGGAGGCGCTGAAGGCGGCGCCCTTGACCGGCTGCTCGTCGATCGCGCTCACCTGATTCTGGGCGATGTCGAGGACGGTCGGGTCGAGCCAGAGCTTCGGGTCGGCATCGACCATGATGAGCGGGCTCGCCAGCAGGCTCTGCGCGGAGCCGGCCACGCGCACGTAACAGTCGTTGGAATCCATGGAGTGGCCGACGATCAGCGACCAGGCTTTGCCGGGGGAGACGATGTCGACGCGCGCGCCGGTCGCGCCGGGGGAGGTCACATTCTCGACGCCGAGCACCGGATAGTTGCCCGCGAGGCGCGTCTTGCGCTCCACGGCCTGCAGCGATCCGAGGTCGAGGAGAAGCTGGCGCAGCTTGCCGGAGTCGGCGGGGTAGCCGCGCTCGCCGACGACCCAGTCGCTGGCCTCGCGGTTGAGAGTGGTCTGGGTCCTGTCGGCCTTGGTGATACGGACCTGGGTCACCTGATTGAGCGCGCCTTCGAGCCCGGGGAGGACCCGGGCGCCCGCGATCGAGGGCTCGCCGGTCCGGTTGCGGCTGGAGACCCAGGCGGCGAGCGCGATGACGGCGATGCCGATGGCGAACAGAAGCGAGACGCGGCGTGCGGTCATGAGAGCGGGTCCTTCTTGTCCGGCACGGGGGCGGGACGGCGGCGCCGCACCGCGGCGATGAGGAGCGCCGCGAGCGCGAACACGCCCGGCATCACGATGATGTCGATGACCTTGAGCTCCGTACCCAGCTTGTCGATGTCGCTGACGAGGCCGGCCTGAACGGCGCGCAGGCGCTTGCGGATCTGGAGCTTCTCGGTCTCGAAATGCTCGAGCTCCTCCTGCTGCTCGGGCGTCAGGATCAGCGCCGACTTGTCGTTGCGCTTCGACTGCAGGAGGGTCAGCTGCTGCTGGGTCTGCTGCAGCTCCTGCTGCAACTGCTCTTCCTGGTCATGGAAGCGCGCGTCCGCCACCCGCTGCAGGGCCTGGACGCGCAGGAAGGGGCGGGTGAAGCCGGCGCGGCCGCGGACGCTGATCAGGTCGGAGCTGCCGCTGAGGTTGTCGAGAGCGTTCATCACCAGGTCGCCGTTGCCCGCCGCGGCCGCGAAGATGCGCTGGCCGAAGAGATCCTCCTCGCGGACCCACAGCTCATCCGACAGCAGGTCGGTATCGGCGAAGATCACGAGGTTCAGTGGCTTGACTGATGCCTCGAGGTCGCGCCGACCGGCGGGCAACGCCACGCCTTGCGGCGGGCCGTCCGGGAAGGCGGTTTTCACCATGCCGGTGACTCGCGCGCCGATGGTGTACCGCTGGCCGGTCGGCTTGAAGCCGTTCAAC
The DNA here is from genome assembly GCA_030044385.1 of Gammaproteobacteria bacterium. Classification (GTDB taxonomy): domain Bacteria; phylum Pseudomonadota; class Gammaproteobacteria; order Steroidobacterales; family Steroidobacteraceae; genus 13-2-20CM-66-19. The sequence continues at coordinate 8,265 of JASHVV010000011.1, read as the reverse complement.
AGCGCGGAAGGGTCAGGCAGCATCGCGAACCGCTGCGCCGGGATCGGCTCCGCATCGGTGCTCGACCACATCAATGGCTCGAACCTGACGGCCGCGCCCTTGATCGGAGTCAGATAGCCCGCGGTCGCGACATTGACGCTCGACAGGCCCGAAGTGATGACGTCGCTCTGCGAGAGCGAGGACTTGTCGAGACCGAGGAATGCCACGTCCTCGACCGGCGGACCGCCCTGGCGCATGGCGACGTTGAGCGCCCTGCCGCGGTCGGCGATCACCTGCTGCGGATTGAAGCCGACACCCCAGGCGGAGAGGAGCCTGCCCAGGTGCGAGGCGCGGTCGACGCCCATCGACTGCATGGGGTTGTCCGCCTGCTGGTCCGCCTCCGCATCCGGATCGACGAACGCCAGGATGTGTCCGCCGCGCAGCGCGTACTGGTCGATGGCGAACTGCGTGGCGGGCGAGAGGCTCTTCGGATCGACCAGCACCAGCACCCGCACGCCCGGGCCGATCGCCGTCGCGGTCGGCTGCAGCGGCTGGATATCGAACAGTTGCTCGGCCTGCCGGTACACCACCCAGGGCTGGCGCATCTGTCCGGACTGCGGGTCGAAGCCGCCCGTCATCGGCAGGGTCGAGAGCCACGCGACCGCCGGCTTGTCCGGATGCGCGAGCTGATAGATGAGCTTCGCGACGTCGTACTCGAGGAAGCGCTGCTTGGTCGGGTCGAAGAACGGGATCGCCTGCTGGCCGTTGGTGGAGTTGGTCCCCGCGAGGCCGAAATAGAACCTGGTGCCGGCGTCGTTGAGCGCCGTGCCGGTGACGCCGAGCTCCGAGGCGCGGTCCTCCTCCACGGAGTACGGCTTCGGGTCGATGATGTGCAAGTGGATCATGCCGTCGGAGCGCTGCGTCAACTCCTCGAGGAAGTCGTGCACCCGCTGGCCGTACGGTTGGATCTGCGGGATCGATTCCGCGGCCTGGGCCGAATAGAAGAAGTAGAGGTCGATCGGCTCCTTGATGCTCTTCAGGATACGGTCCGTGCCCGGGGAGATGGTGTAGAGGCGGTTCTGGGTGAGATCGAGCTGCCAGCCCGCCAGCGAGTAGTTGCAGAGGATCGTGAGGCCGATGAAGGTCAGCGCCAGCGCGATGACCGCGCCCCAGCCGAGTGTCGAGCGTTGGGTCATGGGTCGCTCCTAGTCCGCCTTGCGCAGGTCGAGGGCGACCGTGGTGGTGAAGAGGAAGAAGCCGATCAGCATCGCGAAATAGAGGAGATCGCGCACCTGCAGCACGCCCTGGGTGATCGACTGGAAATGGTTGAGGAACGAGAGCGAGACGATCGCGGCCACGAGCGGCTGCGGCGCCCAGCTCTGGAAGACATTCACCACCATGGGGTAGCCCGCGAGCAGGAATGCGAAGCAGACCGCGACGCCGAGGATGAATGCCACGACCTGATTGCGCGTCAGGGCCGACATGCACGAGCCCACCGCGAGGAACCCGCCGGCGAGGAGCAGGCTTCCCAGATAGCCGGCGACGATCGTGCCGTTGTCGGGATGGCCGAGATAGTTGACCGTGATCCAGATCGGGAAGGTGAGCGCCAGCGCCAGCGCGACGAAGATCCAGGCCGCGAAGTACTTGCCGAGCACCGCCTCCCAGAGCTTCACCGGCTGGGTCATCAGCAGCTCGATGCTGCCCGATTTGCGCTCCTCGGCCCAGAGCTTCATGGAGAGGGCCGGGATCAGGAAGAGATACAGCCACGGATGGAAGGCGAAGAACGGCAGCAGGTCCGCCTGGCCGCGCTCGTAGAAGCCGCCGAGATAGAACGTGAAGGCGTTGGCCAGCACGAGGAAGATCAGGATGAACACATAGGCGAGCGGTGTCGCGAAGTAGCTCGCGAGCTCGCGGCGCAGAATGATGCCCACGTTGCGCATGGCGCCCCCCGTCTAGAGTCGTTATGCCGTGATGGAGCGGAAGACTTCGTCGAGCCGTCCGGATTCGAGGTGCAGCTCCTTGAGCACGAGCCCCTGGCTGCTCGCCAGCTCCGAGACCGCGGTCAATATCGCGGCCCCCGAGCGCGGCAGCGCCGTGAGGCGTACGTCGCGCTCACTGACCTCAACGTCAGCTACCGACGGCAATGCCGCTACCGCGGCGCGCGCTGCGGCCAGCTGCTCCGGCCGCTCGAGCTGCAGCGAGACCGCGTTGTAGTAACGTGATCGGGCTGCAAGCTTCAGCGGTGTATCGTCCGCGACGATGCGTCCGCGCGCGATGATGATCGCGCGATTACAAACCGCATCGACCTCTTCCAGGATGTGCGTCGAGATGACGATGATCTTGTCGCGAGCCATCTCGTTGATCAGGGAGCGGACCTCGAACTTCTGGTTGGGATCGAGGCCGTCGGTGGGCTCATCGAGGATGAGCACCGGAGGGTCGTGAATGAGGGCTTGCGCCAGGCCCACGCGGCGGCGGAAACCCTTGGACAGCGTGTCGATCGACTGCTCCAGCACGGAGGCAAGCTGCAGGCGCCCGATGACATAGTCGAGCCGCTCGCGCCGGCGGGCGCCGTCCAGGCGGCGCAGATCGGCGATGAATTCCAGGAAGCGGCGTACGCGCATCTCGCCGTAGCTCGGCGCCCCTTCCGGCAGGTAGCCCAGCCGCTGCTTGGCGGCGAGGGGCTCCGCCCCGACGTCGTGGCCGCAGATGACGGCCCTCCCGGCCGTGGGGGTGACGAAGCCTGCGAGCATGCGCATGGTCGTCGTCTTGCCGGCGCCGTTGGGTCCCAGGAATCCGAGCACTTCGCCAGGACGGACCTCGAAAGTGACGTCGTCCACCGCCGTCACTGACTCATAGCGCTTGCTCAGGTGCTCGGTCTTGATCATCGCTACCTCCGAGGTTGCGGTAGATGCAAGTAATCGTAAAAAGTTCCGCTCAACCCGGCGGCCAGCCGCCGCGACGCCCTCTGCCGGCGCCGGCGAGGCGCCAGTAGAGCATCACGATCGCGCCGCCGAGCATGCCCCCGAGGTGGGCGAAGTGCGCGACGCCGGCTTCCGTGCCGGTGACGCCGAAGAAGAGCTCGAGCACCGCGTAACCCGTGACGAACAGCCATGCGGGCACGGGGATCGCGAAGTAAAGCAGCAGCCGTACGCGCGGGAAGAGGATGGCGAAAGCGAGCAGGATCCCGAAGATGCCGCCAGAGGCGCCGATGGTAGGACCACCGTTACCGAAAGCGTTCTCCACCGCAAGCTGGGTGGCACCCGCGGCGACGACGCATATGAAGTAGTACACGAGGTAGCGTCGCGGGCCCCAGTACTGCTCGAGCGCCGGGCCGAACACGTAGAGCGCGAACATGTTGAAAAAGATGTGCGCCAGGCCGGCGTGCAGGAACGCATAGGTTACGAGCTGCCACCCGTGGAAAGGGGACTCCGGACCCGGCGGCCAGAGCGCGAAATAGACCAGCATGGGCCGCATCGCCACCTGCTCGAGAAGGAACACGAGCACGTTGACGACGATGAGGGCCCGTGTGGCCGGGGTGAGCTTCGGGAACATGGGTCTCGCCTATGCGCCGATCCGGCGCTGCAGAAATACGAGATCGAGCCAGCGGTCGAACTTGTGGCCGACCTCGCGCAGGCAGCCCGCCTGCCGGAATCCGAGCCGCTCGTGAAAGCGGATGGAGGGCCCGTTTGCGGCGTCGACTGCTGCGATCATCATGTGCTTGCCGAGCGCGGCGGCCCGGGGAAAGAGCGCCTCGAGCAGGTGCGTGCCGACGCCGGTGCCGCGACGGCCGGCCCGCACGTGCACGCTGTGCTCCACCGTGAAGCGATAGCCGGGCCAGGCCCGGAAATCGCCGAAGGTCGAGAATCCGACCACACCCGTCGCATCCGCGGCCACCAGCAGCGGGTAGCCGGCCGCGACGCGCGCGCGCCACCAGTCGCGGCGGTCCGCCAGCGTGACGGGCGTGGAGGAGTAGATCGCGGTCGAGGTCGCGATCACCTCGTTGTAGATCTCGACCAGCCCGGCCAGGTCGTCTTCGGCGGCATCGCGCAGCTCCACGTCGGGCGGCTCCCGGACCTAACGCGAGGGAGCGAGTTGACTGCCGAGGCGCTCCGCCGCCGCGCGCAGGAGGGGCAGAGCGTTCTCGAGGAGCTCCCGCCGCGTGACGCGCGAGGCCTGAGCGCTCACGTTCATGGCCGCCACCGTCGTGCCGACCACGTTTCTCACCGGTACGGCGATCGCGCGCAATCCGATCTCGAGCTCCTGGTCGTTGACGGCGAAGCCTTCGGCGCGCGCCTCGGCCAGGATCTCCTCGAGGCGCTGGCGCGAGGTCACGGTGAAGCGGGTGTGTGCGACGCACTCGAACTTAGACAGCTCCCTGGCGGCCTGCTCCGGAGGCATCGCGGCGAGGAGCGCGCGTCCGAGCGCCGTGCAGTAGGCGGGCAGCCGACTGCCGACGCCGAGCGTGACAGCCATGATGCGTCGCGTAGCCGCCCGCGCCACGTATACCACCGCGCCGTCATCGAGCACAGCGACCGAAGTGGCTTCGCCGAGTTGCTCGCTCAGCTGCTCCAGGACCGGCTGGGCGGCGATGGGGATGGGGGCGGTGGAAAGATAGGCATAGCCGAGATTGAGAACTCTGGGCTGCAGGCTGTAGGTGCGGCCGTCGGTCGCGGCATAGCCGAGCTCCCGGAGCGTGTACAGGCAGCGGCGCACCACGGCGCGCGTGAGGCCGGTGGCGCGGCTGACGTCGGCGATGGTGAGGCGCCGGTCCACGCCCGAGAACGCGCGGATGACGTGCAGTCCCCGCGCGAGCGAAGTCATGAAGTCCGGATCGCCGCCCCGGTTGAGTCCGTTCCCGGAATCGGCCGCAGCCGCGGCGGCGGCACGCGGCGCGATAAACGCACGCGAGCTCTTGGGAGGCGCTTTGGAATGCAACACGGCGAGAGCGGACGATACGCGGCTATCGGTACGATAATCGTACCTGCTGCGCCACGGCGTGTCATCCGGCAGCGCTCTTGCCGCGCGGACGTGTGACAATGCGCGCCACGGTCGAGGGTACTCAGGACAATGAAGATAGCGGTTCTCTTTGGCGGCACCAGCGAGGAGCGGGATGTCTCGATCGCGAGCGCCGCGCAGATCATTCCGGCGCTGCGCGCCCTCGGGCACGAGGTCCTGGCGGTCGACACCGCGACCGGCAGGCTGGCCGGTCCGGCCGAGCAGCGGCTGCTCACGAGCGGCGTCGGCCCGCAGCCGCCGTCCGGCTCGGCGCTCGCCGGCATGAAGCGGGGCGCGCCCGCGCTAGCGGCGGAGACAGCCGACATGCGGGACGTCGATGTGGTCTTCCTCGCCCTCCACGGCGGCGCCGGGGAGGACGGCCGCATTCAGGCGGTGCTCGATCTGGCGGGCCTGCCCTACACGGGCAGCAATCACATCGCGAGCGCGACCGCGATGGACAAGGACCTCTCGAAGCGGCTCTTCCGCGCCGCGGGTGTGCCGACGGCGGACTGGAGGATGGCGCCGGTGAGCGCCGAGGAGATTTCCGGCTCGCTCGGCTGGCCCGTGGTCGTGAAACCCAACAAGCAGGGCTCGACGGTGGGGCTGAGCGTCGTGCGCTCGCCCGACGCGTTTCCCGCCGCGCTCGCCCTCGCGCGGCGCTACGACGATGAGGTGATGGTGGAGCGTTTCATTCCGGGCCGCGAGTTGACGGTCGGCGTGCTCGAGGGGCGCGCGCTGCCGGTCGGTGAGATCATCACGCCCGGCGAGGTGTTCGACTATCAGGCGAAGTACCAGTCCGGCGGCGCGCGCGAGATCTTTCCGGCCGATCTCCCCGAGGACGTCGCCGCGCGCGTGCAGGAGCTCGCGGTTCGCGCCCACGCCGCCCTCAAGCTCGGTGCCTACAGCCGGATCGATTTCCGGCTGGATCCGCAGGGCGCGGCCTGGTGCCTGGAAGCCAACTCGCTCCCCGGCATGACGGCCGCGAGCCTGTTGCCGCAGGCCGCCCGAGCGGCCGGCATCGGCTTCTCCGAGCTCGTGGAGCGGATCTGCAAAGCCGGACTCCGCGGCTCGAAAGCAAACCAATAATCGGCCCAGGGCCGTCCCCTGGGCCGCGGGATGAATCCCAATAGCGGTTCGGCATGAAGAAACGAAACATCCCCGTCGCCCTGCTGGCGCTTGCCGCCGCCGTTGCCATCGGCTGGTGGCTGACACACCGGCAGGCCGCAAGCGATGCGATCGTGCTCTACGGCAACGTCGATCTGCGTGAGGTCGACCTCGCCTTCAACGACAGTCAGCGCATCACGAGCGTCCTGGTGCAGGAAGGCGACCGCGTCAGCAAGGGCGAGGTCCTGGCGCGCCTCGACACGAGCCGCCTGCAGCCGCAGCTCGCGCAGGCCGAGGCGCAGGCGGCCGCGCAGCGCGCGGTGGTCGAGCGGCTGCATCACGGCAGCCGGCCGCAGGAAATAGCCCAGGCGCGCGCCAATCTCGCGCTGGCCCGGGCCGACGCGCGCGCGGCGCGTGACGACTATCAGCGGCTCGAGTCCGTCTTCGACAGCTCCAGCGGGCGGGCGGTGAGCCGGCAGGAGGTCGACGATGCCAGGGCGCAGGCAGATGTCGCCGCCGCCAAGGTCGCCGTAAACCGCAAGGCGCTCGAGCTTGCGTTGCTCGGGCCGCGCAAGGAGGATGTCGTGCAGGCGGAAGCGATGCTCGACGGTGAGCAGGCGCAGGTGGCGCTCCTGAAGCAGGAGCTCGCGGACACGCAGCTGCGCGCGCCGCTGGCTGCCGTCGTGCGCTCGCGGATCGCCGAGCCAGGGGACATGGCCTCGCCGCAGAAGACCGCTTTCACGCTCGCCATCACCGATCCCAAATGGGTCCGCGCCTACGTCTCGGAGACCGAGCTCGGACGCGTGCGCCCGGGAATGCCGGCGACGGTCGCCGTCGATTCTTTCCCGGGAAAGCGCTTCCAGGGCTGGGTGGGCTTCATCTCGCCCGTCGCGGAGTTCACGCCGAAAACGGTGGAGACGCAGGAGCTGCGCTCGAGCCTCGTGTACGAGATCCGTGTGTTCGTGAAAGACCCGGACGACTCGTTGCGGCTGGGGATGCCCGCCACGGTGTATCTGTCTCCCGTCCACGCACGGACCTGACATGGCGCTGCCCGTCATCGTGGGAAAGGACCTGCGCAAGGTGTTTCCCGCGCCGGGCAACGCTGGTGAGGTCCGCGCGCTCGACGGCGTCTCGATCGAGGTGCGCGCGGGCGAGTTGACCGCTCTGGTCGGACCCGACGGCGCCGGCAAGACGACACTCATCCGGCTGATGGCGGGTCTCTTCGTGGCCGACGCCGGCGCATTGACCGTACTCGGCATCGATCCCGCGGCGGAGCCCCAGCGCGTGCAGGACCGCATCGGCTACATGCCGCAGAAGTTCGGTCTGTACGAGGATCTCACCGTGCAGGAGAACCTCGACCTCTATGCGGACCTCCACGGCGTCACCGCGCAGGAGCGCGGCCAACGGTATCCGCAGCTCATGCAAATGACCGATCTCGGCCGCTTCACCGGCAGGCTGGCGGGGCGGCTCTCCGGAGGCATGAAGCAGAAGCTCGGTCTCGCCTGCACGCTGGTCCGCTCACCCGAGCTGTTGCTGCTCGATGAGCCGACGGTCGGCGTCGATCCGCTCTCGCGGCGGGAGCTGTGGGCCATCGTCGAGCACCTGGTGCGTGAGCAGGGACTGACGGTCCTGACGAGCACGTCTTACCTGGACGAGGCGGAGAAGGCCGCGCGGGTTCTGGTGCTGCACGAGGGCCGGGCGCTCGCGCAGGGCGAGCCGGCCGCCGTCACGCGCATCGCTGCCGGCCGCAGCGTCGTCCTCGATCCCAGCCCCGGCAACAGCGCGCGCAGCCTCCAGGCGCGATTGCTCGATGACCCACAGGTGATCGATGCGGTCCCCGACGGCGGGCTCGTGAGGCTGGTGCGCTCCGGGGAGCCGGCCGTGGGCACCGACTCCGAGAGGATCGCCGGTCTCGCCGCAACACCCGTCGAGCCGCGCTTCGAGGACGGGTTCATGGTGTTGTTGCGCGGTACGGCGGCTCATGAGGCCGGCGTCGACATCCGGCTGCAGCGCCCTCTGGCTGCGGCCGAGGAAGGCTCCGTCGTCGAGGTGCGCGATCTCGTCAAGCGATTCGGCGACTTCATTGCCGTGAATCACGTGAGCTTCGAGGTTCGCCGCGGAGAGATCTTCGGTCTCCTCGGACCCAACGGCGCCGGCAAGACCACGACTTTCCGCATGCTGTGCGGG
>JASHVV010000107.1 GCA_030044385.1 Gammaproteobacteria bacterium | reverse complement strand
CGCGTTTGCCGCCATGAGCGGCTATGCCGTCGATGCCCTGTTGGGCAAGAACCTGCGCCTGCTCCAGGGCTGCGACCGCGAGCAGGAGGGCCGCCATCGCATGCGCGAGGCGTTGGAGCGGGGCGAGAGCGCGCGCGTGCTGATGCGCAACTACCGCGCCGACGGCGGGCTCTTCTGGAACGAGGTGGTGGTCCAGGCGGTGCGCGACCCTGACGGGCAACTGACGTATTTCGTCGGCTATTGCCGCGACGCCAGTCAGCGGTTCAGGGAAGGGGAGAAGGTCTCACCGGGCCTCCCCTCCTGGCTGCGGGAGGACCGCCTGACGGGCTTGCATTCGCGGCCTTACTTCGAGGAGCTCCTGCAGCGCGACTGGCTGCTGGCGCAGCGCGACTCGCACGAGATAGGCCTGACGCTCTTCGACATAGACAATCTCGCCAGCTACAACGGCACGTTCGACAAGAGCGCGGGTGATGCCTGTATCCGACGCGTCGCGCGCGTCATTGGCGCTTCCTACCGCCGCGGCGGCGATCTCGTCGGCCGCTGGGAGGGAGGCACGCTCGTCGCCCTGACTCAGGGTGATGCGGCGCAGAAGGCGCCCCAATACGCGCAGATCGTCGCTCAGCGCGTGCGGGACCTCCTGATCCATCACCCGCATGCCGGCAACGGCGGCTATCTCACGATCAGCGCCGGCGTCGCGAGCCTAGTCCCCCAGCGAAGCATGCCCCTCGAGTCGCTGCTCAAGGGTTGCCGGGCCGCGTTGAAGCGCGCCAAGGCGACGGGGAAGAACAGCATCGTGACGGCCGAGGCGACGGACTTCGGCTGAGTCCAACAGGGGCTGTCGGGCGGCGGCCTCAATCGGCGGTGGAGTCTCGTTGAATGGAGTCTCGTTGAATCTTGCTTTGGAGGCAGCTTCCGGTAGAATACTGGATATATAACCAGCTACCGAGCCTCCCATGGAAGACCTCATTTGTACCGCTTCGCCGGCTCTCGAGCCCTACGCCAGGCGCGTCGTTACGCGGCAATCGCTGCACGATCTCGAGGCGCAGATTACCGAGCTCACCGGCCACCTCAACGCGGCCACGTACTACTGGCTCACCCTGATCGCGGAATTCGACCGCCGCGAAGGGTGGGGCGGCGACGGCGCCACTCAGTCCTGTGCTCACTGGCTCAACTGGAAGTGCGGCATCGATCTCGGGGCGGCGCGCGAGCGGGTGCGCGTGGCGCATGCGCTCGAGAAGCTGCCCAGGATCTCCGCGGCGATGCGCGAGGGGCAGTTGAGCTATTCGAAGGTGCGGGCCATCAGCCGTGTGGCAACGGAGGCTACGGAGGAGTACTTCCTGCAAATCGCAATTTATGGCACGGCGCATCACGTGGAGAAGCTGGTACGCGTCTTCCGCCGCGCGAAGGAAGCGGAGGAGCTCTCCCGCGACGCGCAGCAGCAGGAGCGGCGCGGGGTGATGTGGCTCTACGATCCGGATGGCTCGATCGTCATCAAGGCCACTCTGCCGGCGGAGGCCGGGGCGCTTTTCGTCAAGGCGATGGAAGCGGCAGTGGATTCGGCGCCGCCAGCCGAGACGGCGGCTGAGAAAGATCTGTCCGCGGGAAAGTTCGCTGCGAATCCGCACTCCGCGGACCGGCTTGCGCACCGGCGCGCCGATGCGCTCGTGCGTATCGCCGAGAGTTACCTGAAGCACGGTGCCGAGGAGCTGTCCGCGCCCGAGCGCCAGCAGATCGTGGTGCACGTCGATGTGCAGACGCTCAAGGACAGCACCGCGGGCCGGTGTGAGCTCGAGGACGGCCCTTCGCTTTCCGCGGAAACGGTCCGCAGACTCGCCTGCGATGCGAGCCTCGTGACCGTGATTGAGAATGAAGAGGGCGAGCCCCTGAGCGTTGGCAGGAAGACTCGTGCAATCTCTCCGGCGTTACGCCGCGCCTTGAAGGCGCGCGATCGCGGATGCCGGTTTCCGGGTTGTCCGAACACGCGTTATGTGGACGCACACCATATCCGTCATTGGGCTCACGGAGGGGAGACGAAGCCTTCCAACCTCGTCAGCCTCTGTCGATTCCATCACCGCCAGGTGCACGAAGGGCGGGTCGCGATCGATATCCTGGATGATGGAGCGCTGCGCTTTCGCAAGCCGACCGGCGAGACCTTCGAGAGCGTCGCCCCGGAGCACACCCTGCCGCTCTCGAGCTGGCGGGAGCTCGTCGCCGACAACGAGCGGCGGGGCCTGTCGATCGACGCGCGGACGGCGACCACGCGCTGGATGGGCGAGTCGATGGATTACCAGACCGCGATTGACTGCCTGCTCTTCAGGGAGCGGCGTGCCGCCGGCGTTTCCGCGGAAACGCTGCCAGCCACTATTTCGGCAGCAGATGCATGAAGGGTTTCGCCTCTTCCAGCGCGCGCGCATAGGAGGGCCGCGCCATCAAACGGTCCAGATAGGCAAGCGCATTGGGGTGCGTCCCGCGAAACGGCCCGAAGAACCGGTCGCCGTAAAAGATTGCCGGCGCCGCCGCGCAGTCCGCCATGGTGAACGTGTCGCCCATGGCCCAAGTCTTGTGCGCCATCTCGGCGTCGAGCATGCCGAGGGCCTTCACGAACTCGGCTCTTGCTTGCTCGAGACCATAGGGGTCCTTTTTGCCTTCCGGTCTAAAATGGTCGCCGGAAAATTTCTGCATGGGCGTGTGCAGATACTGATCGAAGAAGCGGTCGCGGAAGCGAACCTGCCAGGCGAGGTCGGGGTCCTCGGGAATCAGCTGCGCTCTGCCCGGGAAGTGGGTCTGCAAGTACTCGATGATGATCGTCGATTCGGGAACGACGCGGCCGCGCCTTACGTCGCGCAACACCGGGAAGTGCTTGAGTGGCCACAGCCTTTCCCACTCGCGGCCGACCGCGGGATCGTCGACCCGCTTCGCCTCGAACGGAATCTCGTTCTCGTAGAACGCAATCAGCACCTTGTGGCAATACGAGGATAGCGGGTGCAGGAACAGCTCCAGCGACATGGATGGGACTCCGTTGTTCTCGATGCAGAGATTCGGCACCGAGGCGCATCTGTATGCGACAGGGCAGACGTCGAGTCAAGCATGGAAGCGCCTCGACCACTGATGTCGTGGTGACGCCGGCCTCCGCGCCTGCCTATACTTCGTGGTGGAGTTACCCGGAGGCGCCATGAATCTCCACCTCTTCCTCGCTTTCTGTCTGGCGGCGGCGGTCCTTGCTCTTCTGCCCGGGCCGGTCGTGACGCTCGTGGTAGCCAATTCGCTCAGCCAGGGCACGCGCAACGGGCTGGCGACGGTCGCGGGGGCGGGCGCCGGGAACTCGCTTCTCATCACCGCGGCGGCGGTTGGGCTGATCGCGTTCTTTGCCCTGATCAGCGAGGTGTTTGCCGTCGTTCGCCTGGCCGGCGCGGCCTATCTCATCTGGCTCGGCATCAAGGCGTGGCGCTCGCACGGGTCCAAGATGCTGGACGCGGTCGCGATGCCTGCGCCCCGTCCGGTGCGCACCGTGTTCCTGCAGGGATTCCTCATCGGCAGCACCAATCCCAAGGCGATGATCTTCTACATCGCCTTTCTGCCGCAGTTCGTCGATCCGCGGCTGCCGCCGGGGCCACAGTTGCTCGCAATGGCCGCCGCGATGATCGTCATTGCCGCGATTTCTGACAGCTGCTACGCGGTCATGGCGGGAAAGGCGCGCGCCTGGTTCGCCACGGCGGCGCGGCGCCGGCTCCAGGGCCGGATCACGGGGACTCTGCTCATCGGGACCGGCTGCGGGTTGCTGCTCGCACGTCGTGGCGGTTAGATACTCGGGGGTTTTCATGCGAACGATGACGGTTGCCTTCCGGCTCTCTTGCCTCGGCCTCTTGCTCGCGCTCGCGAGTACGGCCGCGTTCGCCAGAGACACGTTACCCAGCGGGCTCGCCGCAAAGATCGACAGGATCGCGCGCGATGCCCTGGCGAAATCCGGCGTGCCCAGCGCGTCGATCGCGGTGGTGCGTGGCGGCGAGCTCGTCTATACCAAGGCCTACGGCGATGCGCGACTGGATCCGAGAACCCCGGCGACGTCCGCGATGCGTTACAGCATCGGCTCGATCAGCAAGGAGTTCGCCGCCGCGGCAATCCTGATGCTGCAGCAGCAAGGCAAGCTCAGTCTCGACGACGACGTTGCGAAGTTCTTTCCCGCGCTCACCGACGCCGGCCACATCACGATCCGCCAGCTGCTTTCGCACACTTCCGGCTATCAGGATTACTGGCCACAGGACTACCTGTTCCCGCTGATGGAGCGCCCGACCACGCCGGCTTTCATCATGGACAGGTGGGCCAAAAAGCCGCTGGATTTCGCACCGGGCGCGCAGTGGCAGTACAGCAACACCAACTATATCATCGCTGCCTCCATCGTGCAGAAGCTGACCGGCCAGACACCGTTCGAGTTCCTGCGGCAACACGTGCTTTCAAAACTCGGCATCCACGATGCCTATGACACCAACCTGAGCGCCTTGCCCCCCACGGATGCGCGGGGCTACTCGCGTTACGCGCTCGGCCCCCTCCGTCCCTCGCCGAAGGAAGGCGTGAATTGGCTGTATGGCGCGGGTGAGCTGGCCATGACCGCGGGCGACCTCGCGAAATGGGACATCGCGATGATCGACGACACACTGCTGCAGCCCGCGTCTTGGCGGGAGATGGAGACCGACGTCCTTCTCAACGACGGCGTCGCTTCCGGTTACGGCCTCGGTGTGTTCGTCGGGCAGATGGACGGTCACCGTATGATCTCCCACGACGGCGAGGTGGAGGGTTTCACGGCGGGCAATTACGTGTTCCCGGACGACCACATCGCGGTGGTCGTGCTAACCAACCAGGACGCGGTCGGCACTTTCGGCGTGATCGGCAAGGGCATCGCCGAGGCGCTGTTCGAGGTACACGATCCCGCCGAGAACGAAGCGCTTGCACAGGCCAGGGCGATCTTCGCCGGCCTGCAACGCGGCAAGATAGACCGCAGCCTGTTCAGTACCGACGGCAACAGCTACTTCGATGCCATCGCGCTGCAGGATTACCAGTCCAGCCTCGCGTCACTCGGCAAGCCGCAGTCCTTCAAGATACTCGCGGCGCACGAGCGCGGCGGCATGCAGATGCGCGCCTACAGTGTGACATTCCCGAAGGTGAAGCTCGACGTCGTTACTTACAGCTTGCCGGACGGCAAGCTGGAGCAGTACATCGTTTCGTCGGCGGATTGATGGTCCTCAACGCCCCGGCGGCCGCGGACCTCGCGCGGGGGTGACGAGCGCGATGACGCCGAACGCCGGGTGGTCGTAGTAGTTGCGCTGGTAGAAGAGTACGCGCCGGGTCTCGTTCATGACGAAGGTGGTGCCGGGCGGGGCGTGCAGGCCGGGCGGCGGATCCTGCATCGTATAGTTGAGCGTCATCCCGAGATGGAGGAACTCACCCCGCTCGAGGAATATGACGCCGGTGAGCCCGGGCACGTTTATTCCGAGATCCTGGAGGGAGAAGCCCCCGTGGGTTCCCCAGGCGCTCGCGGTCTGCACCCAGGCGGCATGGGCCACGGGCAGATAGGTGCCGCTCGTGCGCAATCGGTCGGCGATGGATGTCAGGCGATAGTCTGAGGACGGCAGGACGTTGATCAGCTTGCCGACGGCGGCGGAGCCGCTCGAGGCTTCTCCACCCGCCACTGTCGCGCTGGCGGTGGTCTCGGCCGCCCAGCTCTCGGGCTGGCCGAGCGTGGTTTTGGCGCGGAAGATGACGACCTCGATGTCATATGCCGGTCCGCTGTAAGCCACGGGTGCGGCGGCCTGCGGTGCGGCACTCGATGACGGTGTGGTTGCGGTCGGAGCGTTGGGCGCGATAGTGGAGGCAGGTTTCGCGGCAGTTGCGGGCGGTTGACCGGGCGTCGCAGCCGGTGTGACCTGGGCGGCTGCGGCCGGGCTCTTTGTGACCAGGCTCTTCACGGCCGGAGCCGTCGCCGCCGGCGAAGGAGCGGTTTGAGCCGGGGAGGAAGCCGCAGCTCCCGCAGCCTGGGCGCCGGCTGCTTGCGTGCCGGCAGTCTGCGCGAGCACGGCCGGTGGCGCGACGAGCGAGAAGACGACAAGGATGGCAAGCCGGCGGAGCGTGGCGCTTCGGGGTGTCATGCGCTCAAGTCTACCCGATGGCGCCTGGCCGATTGCTAAAACCGCCCTGAGGCCGTTCCGGGCTAACGCGAGCGCGCCGCCAGGCGCTTCATCAGGCT
>JASHVV010000106.1 GCA_030044385.1 Gammaproteobacteria bacterium | reverse complement strand
TCAATCCGGTGAAGGACCAGCCGACGCTGTTGCGGGCTCTCGCGCAGCTCGCCCAGGGGGGACAGGCGTTCCATCTGGATGTCGTCGGCGAGGACACGCTCGACGGGGCGGTGCAGCGGCTCGCGCGCGACCTCGGTGTCGCCGACAGCATACGATTCCACGGCTTCATGACGCAGCGGCAACTGCTGCCGCTGATGCGGGCGGCGCACGTGCTGGTGATCTCTTCGCGCCATGAAGCTGGGCCGGTCGTCGTCCTCGAGGCCGCCGCCCTGGGCGTTCCGACAGTCGGCACGGCCGTCGGACACGTGGCGGAGTGGGCGCCGGAGGCCGCGCTCGCCGTGCCGATCGGTGACGGGCAGTCGCTGGCGGCGGCGCTCCGTCAGGTGCTGACCGACGAGGCGCTTCGTCTGCGCCTCGCCCGCGCGGCTTGGACCCGCGCCGTTTGGGAGGATGCCGACTACACCGCGGGTTGTTTCGAGTCCCTTTACGAGGAGCTGGCGCCGGGTCGCCCGCCGGCCCGCCGGCGGCTCTCGCCCGGGACCGCCGCGCGCCGGTGAACCGCGGGGCGGTGGCGGGGAACTCAGTGGTACCTTGTCAGTCCCGCCGCTCGAATCGATTGCGCCCCTGCGACGCCTGCCGCTCGTGACGCTGTACCTGAGCGAGCGCTGCAATTCCCGGTGCAGGACGTGCGATTACTGGCGGCACGGCCGCAGGGATCTGAGCCTCGCAGCCGTGACACGGCTGCTGCCGAGCCTGCACCGGCTGGGCACGGAAACGGTCCTCCTCTCGGGCGGCGAGCCGCTCCTCAACCGGGAGTGGGCCGACATCGCCTCGCTCCTCGCGGGCGAAGGCCTCGACACGTGGCTGCTGACATCCGGCCTGTCGCTCGCCAAGCACGCGCGGCGGGCGGGCGGCCTTTTTCGCGCGATCACGGTTTCCCTCGACGGCGCCGATCCGGAAACTTATGCAGCCATTCGCGGCGTCGATGCCTTCGGCCCGGTCTGCAAAGGCATTCGCGCGGCCGCGGATACCGGCGCGCGCGTCACGGTACGCGTGACGCTGCAACGCGCCAACTTCCGACAGATGGCCGCGTTGGTGGATCTCGCCCGGGAGCTCGGCGCGCGGCAGGTGTCCTTCCTGGCGGTCGATGTCGCGAATCCCCACGCCTTCGCGCGCCGTGACGACTTCGAGGCCGACCTGGCGCTGCGCCCCGAGGAGCTTGGACAGCTCGAGGCGGTGATTTGCGCCCTCGAGCGCGAGCGCGGCGAGGCCTTCGATTCCGGGTTCATCGCCGAGAGTCCCGCCAAGCTGCGGCGCATCCTGCGGTACTTCTGCGCGGTGTGCGGCCTCGACCGCTATCCGCCGGTGCGCTGCAATGCGCCGGAGTTCTCCGCCGTCGTCGGCGCGGAAGGCCGCGTGAGCCCATGCTTCTTCATCGCCGGGCCGGGCGATGCGTGGGCGTGCGACGGACTCGATCGGGCTCTCAACCGCGCCGACATGGCGGCGCTGCGCTCGGACATTCGCGCCGGCGGCCGCCCCGAGTGCGCCACCTGTGTCTGCTCCATGTGGCGGGAGCGCGCGTGATCGCGTCCGAGGAGAGGCTGACGCGCGAGCTCTACGAGCGCTGGGCCGAGCGGTATCCGCCGGTCGCACACAATCCGCTCATGCGGGCCGAGGAGGCGGCGATGCGGCGCCTGTGGCCGCCGCTGGCGGGGCGGCGGGTGTTGGATCTCGCCTGCGGCTCGGGCCGCTATTCGCGGCTCCTCGCCGAGGCGGGCGCGGCCGGTGTAGTCGCGCTCGATGGGTCCTGGCGGATGCTGCGGCAGGTCGACAGCGCCCTGGCCGTCCAGGGAAGCATGTTGCGCCTGCCGTTCGCGAGCGCGACCTTCGATGCGGTGATCTGCGGGCTCGCGGTCGGCCACGCGGCGGACCTCGAAGCGTGGATGCGCGAGGCGGCGCGAGTGCTGCGTCCCGGGGGCATGCTGGTTTACTCGGACTTCCATCCGCGGGCCGCCGCGGCCGGTCACCTGCGGAGCTTCCGAGACTCGCAAGGCGCAACGCACGCCGTCCCGCATCACCGGCATTCCCTCGCGGCGCATCGCAGCGCCGCGGCTGCGGCCGCCCTGACGGTCGAGGCGGTGGCGGAGGTCCGGGCGGGCATCGAGCTCTGCGAGGTCTTTCCGGGCGCCGCCGATCTCTACCGGCGCTGGCATGGGATGCCCGTCGTGGTCGTCATCCGGGCGGTCAACCGATGCTGGCGCTGACCGGCTGCGAAGTCGGCGGCGAGCGCACGACCGTCAGGATCGCGGGCTCCCGGATCGTATCGGTGGGTGAGCGGCCGGAAGTCCAGGATCAGGTGCTCGATCTCGCGGGCGACCGCCTGTTGCCCGGGTTGATCAATGCGCACGATCACCTGCCGCTCAATCATCTGCCGCGCCTCGAGCCCGCGCGCCGCTATCGAAACGTTCGCGAGTGGATCGACGAGCTCGACGCACAGCGACGCGTGGAGGGGCCGCTCGAGGCGGCGGTGGCCGTGCCGCTCGGCGAGCGCCTGCTCCTGGGCGGAGTGAAGAATCTGCTGAGCGGTGTCACGACGGTTGCGCACCATGACCCGCTCTATCCGGAGCTTTGTGACCCCGGGTACCCGGTCCGAGTGGTCACGCGGTACGGCTGGGCGCATTCGCTGGACATCGAGGGTGAGGCGAAGGTGCGCGAGAGTCACCGGCGCACGCCGGCCGGGTGGCCCTGGATCATTCATGCCGCCGAGGGTGTGGACGAGGCGGCGCGCGATGAATTCCGGCGGCTCGATCGGCTCGGCTGTCTGCAGTCCGATACGCTGCTCGTGCACGGCGTCGCGCTCGGTCCGCAGGAGCGGCACCGACTGATCGCGGCGTCCGCCGCCCTCATCTGGTGCCCGTCCTCGAACCTCCACCTGTTTGGAGTTACCGCGGACGTCGTGGAGTTGGTCCGGACGGGGCGGGTCGCCCTCGGGACCGACTCCCGCCTCACCGGCTCGAGCGATCTGCTCGATGAGCTGCGCGCCGCGGCGGGGCAGGTGGCGATGACTCCCGGCGCCCTGGAATCGCTGGTGACCCGGGATGCCGCGCGGCTGCTGCGGCTGCCGGACTGCGGCAGCGTTGCGCCGCGCGCGCGCGCCGACCTGCTGGTCGTCCCGGCCGGAATGCCGCTGCAGCGAGTGCGGCGGCGCGACATCCGCCTCGTCATCCTGGACGGCGTCGCTCTTTACGGCGATCCGGATCTGGCGTGCGCACTCGGACCCTCCGAGCGCTGGACCGAGGTGCGCGTCGATGGCCGGGTGAAGGCCCTCGAGGCGAGCCTCGCCGAGCGCTTGCGCCATCTGTCGGCAGGCGAGCCCGGGCTCGAGCTCACCGCCGTGGCCGGGAGAGCCGCATGAGCCTGCGCACCCGCCGGCACATCCTGCTGGTCAACCCGACCATCACTCAACGGCGCAGCGCCAGGTTCCCGCTCGCCATCCTCAACCTCGCCGCTGCGCTTGCGGAGAGATACGAGACGACACTCGTGGACGGCAATGTGGACCCGGACTTCATCTCCACGGCACTGAAGACGATCGAGACCACCTCGACAGCGGCCGTGGGTGTCAGTGTCATGGGAGGACCGCAACTTCGCACTGCCATCGCGCTCTCGAGGGCAGTCCGCAGCCGATTCCCCGGCATTCCCATCATCTGGGGCGGACACTTCCCGACGCTTTGCGCGGACGCCTGTCTCGCGATGCCGTACGTCGACTATGCCGTCAGAGGTCAGGGCGAGGAGACTCTGCTCGAGCTTCTCGATGCGCTCTTCGAGGGCGCGCCGCCGCCCGAGCGGATTGCCGGCCTGACGTGGCGCCGCGAGGGCGCGGTGCTGCACAACGGTCGCCGTGCCTTTTCGGCCGCGAGTCACGCGCGGAGCCTTCCATACGAGCGCCTGGGCGATCCGCGCCGTTATCTCACGAGGACATACCTGGGGCGCCGCACCTCCGGCTACCAGGCGGCTCTGGGCTGCCGCTTCCGCTGCACCTTCTGCGGCGTGGCCGCGATGTTCCGCGGCGGGACCGCCCTGCCGCCGGCGCCGCGGCTGCAGCGCGACCTGGATTATCTGACAGGGCGGCTCGGCGTCGACTCGCTCCTCTTCTATGACAATAACTTCTTCGACCGCGAGGCCGACACGGTGCCGCTCCTCGAGGTGTTGGCGAAGCGCGGGCTGCCGTGGTGGTGCTTCGCGCGCGCGGATGCGCTCGTCGGCCTGTCGGCATCGTCCTGGTCGCTGGTGCGCCGCAGCGGCCTGCGCATGACCTACATCGGGGCCGAGTCGCCGAGCGACTGGCTGCTGCACGATGCCCGCAAGGGAACACGCGCCGACCAGACCGTCGAGGCGGTGGAGCGCTGCCGCGCCAACGGCGTCATTCCGGAGCTGTCC
The DNA here is from genome assembly GCA_030044385.1 of Gammaproteobacteria bacterium. GTDB lineage: Bacteria > Pseudomonadota > Gammaproteobacteria > Steroidobacterales > Steroidobacteraceae > 13-2-20CM-66-19. The sequence continues at coordinate 10,867 of JASHVV010000106.1, read as the reverse complement.
TTCATGTTGGCGCCGCCCCAGGACCCGGACGGGGAGACCGAGCGCACGTTCGAGTACATCCGGCACATCAAGCGCATCCATCCCGCCGCGGAGATCATGCTCTACGTGTATGCGCCGCTGCCTCCGGCAGCCGGAAGCCGCGACCCACACGTGGAGCGGGTGGTGAGCCGGCTGCGCGACGGCGCGGGCGCGCCGCTCGTGTTTCCCGCCACGGCCGAGGAATGGGCGCAGCCCCACTGGCTCGCCTACTGGTGCCACACGGATACACCGTGGCTGACGCCCCGTCTCAGACAGCGGATTCGCGACTTTACGACCGTGCTCGGATGCAGGTTTCCGACCGTCACCGACGTCCGCTCGCCCTGGTGGGGGAAGTCGGCGCTGCGGACGCTCGCTTCCTGGCGTTACCGGTACCGACGCTACAGGGGGCCATGGGAGCTCGAGGCGACACGGCGGTTCGTCCGCCTGTGGGACCCGCGTGTGGCGGGGTTGTAGTGATGCAAGTCGTGCAGGTCGGATTCGAGGTCGACCGGCTGGGGCGCGAGCCGGAGCGGCTGCTGGAGGAGTGGCCGACGCTGGTGGAGGTCGCCGAGGCCGCGCGGCAAGCCGGGGTGCAGGTCTCGGTCGTCCAGGCGGGGCCTCGCGCGCAGACCTTGAGTCGCAACGGCGTCGGCTATCACTTCTTCCCGAACGGGGCGGATGCGCCGGCGTTGATCGGCAGCCTCCATCCCGATGTCATTCACGTGCACGGTCTCGGCTTCCCGCGCGAGGTTCTGGGTCTCGCGGCGCGACTGCCCGCCGTACCCATCCTGCTCCAGGATCATGCCAGTCGCCCGCCTCGATGGTGGCAGCGGCCCGTGCACCGGCGGGCGTTCGCCGCCGCGGCCGGCGTCGTGTTCTGCGCGCGGGCACAGGGCTGGCCGTTCGAGGAGGCCGGCCTGATCGAAGGCGGCACCGCCATCGGCGTCATCCCGGAGTCGACCAGCCGTTTCACGCCGGGCGCTCACGAGCAAGCGCGCGCGCGCAGCGGGCTCGAGGGCCACCCCTGCCTCCTCTGGGTGGGCCATCTCTCGGCCAACAAGGATCCGCTCACGGTGCTCGAGGGAGTGAGCCGTGCGGCGGCCGCGTTGCCGGATCTCAGGCTCTGGTGTTGTTTCGGCCAGGCGCCGCTGGCGCAGGCCGTGGCGGCGCGGATCGAGGCGGACGACCGCCTGCGGGGCCGGGTGCATCTGCTCGGACGCCGGCCGCACGCGCAGATCGAGTCATTGATGCAGGCCGCCGATGTCTTCGTGTCCGGCAGCCATCGCGAAGGCAGCGGCTATGCGCTCATCGAGGCGCTCGCCTGCGGGCTGCCGCCGCTCGTCACCGACATTCCCTCCTTCCGCGCGTTGACGGCCGACGGCGCCGTCGGGCGCCTGTGGGGGTGCGGCGACGCGCAGAGCCTCGCCGATGCGCTCCGCGGAATCGCCTCGGAGATCGGTCCTGCGCTGCGGACGTCGGTGCGGGAGCACTTCGAGCGCGAGCTGTCGCCCGCCGCGCTCGGCAGGCGGTGGGAGGAAACCTATCGCGGTCTCCTCGGCCGGCAGCAGGCGCGCCCATGAGGCCGCCGCTGATTTCCGTGATCATGCCGACCTTCAACCGGCTGCCGTGGCTGCGTGCCGCCATCCAGTCCGTACGAGAGCAGACGCTCGAGGACTGGGAGCTGATCGTCGCCGACGACGGCTCCGATGAGCCGACGAGGAAATACCTGCGGGAGCTGGCGGCAAGCGCGGAGTATCGTGATCGCGCGCGGGTGCTCTTCCTCGAGCACACCGGCAATCCGTCGGCGGCTCTCAACGCCGCGCTGCGCGAGGCGCGCGCGGACCACGTCGCCTTCATCGACTCGGACGATCTCTGGCTGCCGGGGAAACTCGCGACGCAGCTCGCCTCCTTGCAGGCGCGGCCCGCGCTAGAGTGGAGCTACACGCGCGCGGTGCTGGTGGACGGCGCGGGCAGGCCGATCGTCGGGGGACGTGCGCTCTGCAGTCCGACGGGCCACGGCGCGGAGATTCTGCAGGCCCTCCTGCGCGGCGACTCGGGCATCACTCAGTCGAGCGTGGTCGCCCGCCGCGAGGCGGTCGCCCGTGTCGGCGGCTACCCGGAGGATCTGCCGATCTGCGGCAATTATGCCCTCTACGTCCGGCTCGCCTCGCGCAGCGAGGTTGACTATATCGATGCGCCGTTGACGCTCATCCGCCGTCACGGCGAGCACCACTGCAATGAGATCAGCGGGCTGGCGGAGCTGCGGCGATTCCTGCTCGCCGTGCAGTGCTCGGGTGTGGCGCCGCAGATGGCCGCGACCCTGCGGGCGCGTCACGCCGAGATCTCGGCCGGACTGGCAAAAGCCCAGGCGGCCCGCGGGCTTCGCCTGCGCGCGCTCGGCACGCTCGCGGCGAGCTCGCCGCGCTCCTGGCGCTATCGCCCCTGGTGGTCCGGCGCGCTCGGCGCCGCGGCGCACCTGCTGGCGCCGGCATGGCTCAAGGCGCGCGTCCGCAGGGCATGATGCTCATCACGCTATGGCGGCTCCTCGAGCGGCGGCAAAAGGCGAGGCTGCTCGCGCTGCAGCTCCTCTCCGTGCTCATGGCGCTCGGCACCGTGACCGGAATCGCCGCGATCCTGCCGTTCTTCACCGCGCTCGCCGCTCCGGCGTCCCTGGGCCACAGCCGGCGCCTGTCTTTCCTGTACCGCTATCTCGGACTGCCTGCCGGCGGCGGCGCACGCCTCGCGGTCATGCTCGGCGTGGCATTCATCGCGCTCGTTGCGTTGGCCAACCTCGTGAACCTCGCCGGCGCGCTCCTCATGAACCGCTTCGCTTTCGAGACGGGCAACGCGCTCAACATCGAGCTGTTCGAGTCCTACCTGAGCCGCGACTACGGCGCTCATCTGCGCACACACAGCGCGACGCTGACTTCGCGGCTCCTGCACGAGACGGGCCGGGTCACGGCCGGCGTTCTGCAGAGCGGCCTCATGCTGGCCGCCAACCTCGTCACCGTCGCGCTCATCGTGGGCTCGATGGTGCTGGTCGATCCGGCCATCGCCGCGATCGCGCTGACTGCGCTCGGGACGACCTACGGCGCGATCTATCTCGCCGCGCGCGGCAGGCTGCTGCGCAACGGCGTGGAGGAAAGTGGCCACTACGCCGAGCGGACGCGCATCGTTCGGGAGAGCCTGGGGGCGGTGAAGGAAATCCTGCTCTGGCGCGCGCAGCCCCTCTTCGCGGCGAGGTTCGGCGCCTCGTGCCGCTCGATCTCCCGCAACGCCCTCAGCACTCTCGCCATCTCGCAGACACCACGCTACGCGCTCGAGATCGCGACCGTGTGCGCTCTCGTCGGCAGCGCGTTGTATCTCGGCGGCGGTCGCGAGCGGCACGGGCCGTGGATCGCCGCGCTCTCCTTCATGGGACTCGCGGTGTACCGGCTGCTGCCCGCCCTGCAGCAGGCGTTCACGGCCCTCGTCAGGATCCGCGCCGACCGACCCGCGCTCGCGAGCGTCGCGGCCGACCTACGGGAGGCGAGGGCACGGCCCCGCCCGCCGCGCTCGGCGGCGATCGACGCCGCCTGGCGCGGCCGGCCACGGCAGGAAATCGTCATCGACGAGGTCTCCTTCAGCTACGAGCCGGCCGCCACGCCGGCGATTACGGCGCTGACTCTCAAAATCCCGGCCGGAGCGATGGTGGGCGTCATCGGCGGCAACGGCTCCGGCAAGACGACGTTGCTCGATATCCTGGCCGGACTGCTCCTGCCGGAGTCGGGTCGCGTCGTGGTCGACGGAGTCCCGATCGATGCGGCCAGCCGCGACGCCTGGCAGTCGACGATTGCCTACGTGCCGCAGGAGGTCTTCCTGCTCGATGCGACGCTCGAGGAGAACATCACGCTCGGCGGGGCGCTCGCGGCCGGGGATCGCGAGCGCCTGCGCAGCGTGATGGCGCTCGCCCGGCTGCAGGAGTGCGCGGCTGCGTCGGCGGGGGCCGCATCGGGTCGTCTCGGCGAGCGCGGCGCCCGCCTGAGCGGCGGCCAGCGGCAGCGCGTGGCGATTGCCCGCGCGCTTTATCGGGACGCATCGATGCTCATCCTGGACGAGGCGACGAGCGAGCTCGACGAGGCGGCGCAAGAGGACATCCTCGCGGCTCTCGCGGCACGGCCTGCGGGACAGACCGTCATCCTGACCGGCCACCGGCTGAGCTCGCTCAGGCATTGCGATGTCATATTCGAGCTGGAGAGCGGCAGGCTCTTGCGAACCCTGACGTACGAGGCGCTGCGGGAGTCGCACGGCCTCAGGCAGCGGCGGGGAAGGGGCGTCCGTGACGCATCCTGAAGTGTTGGTACAGGCCGCTCGTGTGATGCAGTTGATTCGCGTCGGCGAGCGGTTGCTCCGCGGCGACGCGCGTGACGAAGAAGGTGTGGGAGCCGATGGTCTCGAAGTCGAGGATCTCGAGTTCGCGCACCCGCAGCGCGCCGCGCGGAAAGGGCAGCGAGAAGGTCTGCGAGCGCCCGGTCGGGCAGGGGAGCGACTGCCAGTCGGCGAGCGGCTCGCGATGATGGGCGCCGAGGCGGTAGGCGAGCGCGCAGTCCGCGGCGGCGACATCCGACAGCGCCACGCGGCGCGCGCTCTTCATCGCGGGCACCGACCGGCTGGTGCTGCGCAGCGCGAGCGTGAAGCGGTCGGCCGCCACGGGACCGATGAGGTCCATCGGAAAGAGATTGCGGTGCTCGCCGTGCTCCACGGAGACGAGCACCACCTGCCGGGGAAGGATGTAGAAGATCATGAGCTGCTGCACCGCCGCGGGCGGCATCCAGAAGTTGTCCGGACGGCGCTCGTGGTTGCGGATCGCGCGATTCTGCAGATAGCGGTTCCAGGGCCGGTAGGGCCACGGAATGCAGCGCTGGGCGGCGCCCCGGACCTCGAACAGCGCGATCCGCGCAGCCTGAGTCGGACACTCGCGGACCTCGAGGAGCTCGAGCGCGCCCACCGTTCGCCCGGACTCGACATCGACGAACCGCAGTTCGGGTGTCGGGCAGCCGCCGAGCGCGGCGCGAGCCGCTCCATCCAGGCCGACGCCCAGAGTCAGCGGGCTCAGGGCGGCGATGACCGCTGCTCCAGTGACGTCGATCTCGCCTGCGGTGCCGCGCATCCGCACCCGCACGGCATCCTGCGGCTGCCGCAGCCCGACCGGGGACCACTGCGGCAGGGGTCCGATCCGGCGCTTCAGCGCCTGCGGCAGCCAAGCAGTCATGACGAGCCTCTCCACCGCAGCGCATCGCGCTGCATCTCCCTGGTGGGTGCGGCAGATCGGGCGGAAGGTTCATGCGCGCCGTGAGGGAGAGGTATCCCGCGCTGACGGGCATCCGCGCGCTCGGCGCCATCGCCGTCTTCTTCGATCATTTTCCGCCCTGGCCGCACTGGCACGTCATCGTCAACGTGATGGCCTTCTTCTATGTGCTGAGCGGCTTTCTCATCGTCCGGCTCTACCACGAGCAGGCGCGGCTCACGGGCGAGTGGCTGTCGAAATACTTCATCAACCGCTTGGCGCGCATTTATCCCGTCTATTTCCTGCTGCTCACCGCCGTGGTGTGTCTGCACCGGGACTTCAGCGTCCCGGTGCTCGTGAGCAACTACACGCTCACGCATGCGCTCTTCCATCCCTCGACCCTCATCATCCAGCCGAGCTGGTCCCTCACGGTCGAGGAGTGCTTCTACGCGCTGGCGCCTCTCTTCATGATCCTCGCCCGGCGAGGCGGCTTCGCCGCCGCGTTTGCGCTGGCCGCGGCGCTCCTCGGCGCCGCGCTCATGATCTCCACGCTCGACATCCGCTTCCTGCACACGCCGGCCTTCGTGCTGTCCACGACTTTCTTCGGCCACTTCGCCGAGTTCTTCGCCGGGGTGTATCTGGCGCTTCAGGTCACGCGCCTCGAGCAGGCCGGGTCCCTGGCGGCCGTGGGCCGGTGGCGGACGCTGGCGGGTCTCGCCGGGGTGTCGGCGCTCATCCTGGCGATGCTCGTCGTCTATCGGCGCCAGCCGCTCGCTCAGGCCGCGATCGTTCTCATCAACAACTTCCTCATCCCGGTGCCCATCGCTCTCCTTTACTGCGGCCTGATCCGCGAGGACACGGCGCTGGCGCGGGCGCTGTCGGGCGGATTCGCGCGGCTGCTCGGCAGAAGCTCCTACTCCTTCTACCTGCTGCACATGCTCGTCATCGACTCGCTCAGCCTGCCGCTGCTCGCCGCCGCGCCGCATGACCGGCCGGCGGTGGTGCTCGCCACTCTGATCGCGGCGTGGGCGCTTGCGATCGCGCTCTTCACCGGCTACGAGGAGCCGATCAATCTCGCGATCCGCCGCAAGCTCAAGTCGCGGGGCGCCCCGCTGGCGGTTGCGGCTTGAGAGCGAGTCGCATCCGCCCGAGCGGGGACATCGCGAGCGATCCCTTCCGGGAGCGCGGCGGCGGATTGCTGCGCATTCGGCGCCAGGTCCTCGGCGGCGCCTTCGAGTTTGCCAGCGAGAGCGCGCAGCTGATGCGGCTCGTCCGCTGGGCCTACGACGGCTTGCCGCGGCATCGCCTGGCAGCATCGCCGGCGCGGATGGCAGTCCGGCTGGCGCTGGGTGGCCGCACGAGCACGGGGCGCGCACCGCGCGGCGCCCGGGCGCGGCGCCCGCAGGCGCCCGACCCCTTTGCGATGCTCTCCGCGCCGGGACTTCTGTGCGGCGCCGGCGATGGCGCCACTGCCGCCGTCATGTCCGCCGGGCAGCGGGCGGCGCTCATCGTCGTGGCGCGGGATCTGCTGCGATTCCCCTATCACGTGCGCTACGAGCTCATCGAGCTTGCCGTCTTCACGCTCGCCGCCCGCGTGCAGGAACTGATGCCGCTGCATGCCGCGTGCGTCGGCCGGGGAGGCCGCGGGCTGCTCCTCATCGGGGACAGCGGCGCCGGCAAATCCACCGCCGTGCTGCATTGCGCCCTCCGGGGCCTCGAGCTGGTCGCGGAGGACAGCGTGTTCGTTGCGCCGCGGCCGCTGCTCGCGACCGGCGTGGCCAACTTCCTCCACGTCCGCGGCGAATCGCTGCGCTTCCTCTCCCCCGCGGACGCCCGCCTCATCCGCCGCGCCCCGATCATCCGCCGCCGCAGCGGCGTGCGAAAGTTCGAGCTCGACCTGCGGTGGCGGCGGTTCCGGCTGGCGCCGCGGCCGCTGGAGATTGCCGGCCTGGTGGCGCTCGCCGCCCGTCCCGCGGGCGGCGAGCGCCTGCTCGTGCCCATGGCGCGCGAGGAGGCGCTCGCGCGGCTGCGGGCGAGCCAACCCTATGCCGCGGGTCAACCCGGCTGGCGCCTCTTCGCGCAGCGGATGCGCACCGTGCCGGCGTTCGAGCTGCGCCGCGGACGGCACCCGGGCGAGTCGGCGGCGGCGCTCGAGGAGCTGTTGCGCGTCCGACCGCGTCAGGACCCGACCCTGCGAAAGACCAGGAACATGTAGCGGCAGCCGGCCAGACGCAGCCAGGCGGTGCGCGGGCTCAGCGCGAAGTCGATGCCGGCGGCTTCCGCGGCATTGCGCGGCGGGACTCCCCGGAACACGCGCTCGAGCTTGAACCACGGCGCGCAGTCGGCGGCAAACACGGGGAGGCGCCTTCGAATGACGTCGCCGCGCGCACCGGGCACCCTGAGCTCACCCGCCCGCCGCTGCCCGAGCATGCCGCGCCAGCGCCAGCGGAATCTCAGATCGCCGAGGAAGTAGGGGCTGAGCACACTCGCGAGCAGCGCGCCGCCGCGGACGGTCAGGACGTGGAGCTTGGCGAAGAGGACGGGCAGATCGTCGATCAGGTTGAGGGGCGCGAAGTTGGCGATGACCAGATGCGCGCGCGGCGCCCCGGAGTCCCGCGGCCGGGCGAGAAAGTCGGCGTACTCTCCCGTCTCGGGGATGATTCGTCCGGCGTCGATCGAGTCCGCGCACGTCGCGGCGAGATACCGGCGCATGCGTGGGTCGTTGTCGTAGACGCGCACGCAATATCCCCGCGCGGCGAAGAACACCGCATCGATGCCTGCGCCGGCACCGAAGTCGAAGATCGTGCCCCCCGGCGGCGCGTGCGCCAGCGCGAGCGACTGGAACGCCTCGCGGGCCCGGCGGTCGGCCTCGTGCCGCTCGAGGGCGCGGACGTAATCCGCGCCGGCGTGCGCCTCGCTCACGATTTCTCGCCGACGACCAGCGTGAAGGTCTGGATGAAGTGAAAGTCGCGTCGGCGCAGCGCGAACTCCGGACTGGCGGGCGCGCACAGACGGCACAGCGCCGTGTGATCCGCAGGCGCCAGGTAAGGCTGCAGCCGCTCGCCCCAGGTGCCCCTGAAGATCCCCTCGAGAAGGTACTCCTGCGCGGCGTGATCGAGAGGCGCCGTGCGCTCGATGACCAGCGTACGCGAAGTGATCCGTCGCAGGCCCGCCCCGTGCATCCAACCGAGCAGGTTTCTCGCGCCCGCGAGGTCACACTCCTCGAGGCCGTAGCGGTCCTCGTAGTATCGGCGGACCGCCGCGCGCGTCAGGCGCTCCAGCCGCGAGTCCCAGGCAAAGTAGAGCTCGGGCAGGAGGGAGCTCTGGCCGACCGCGATGCGTCCGTGCGCGCGCAACAACGTCGCCAGGTGCCGCAGGCCCGCCACGGGATCGTGCAGGTGATTGAGGGTGTTCGCCGACCAGATGAGATCGAAGCTGGCGGCCGGGAGCGGGACCGTCAGCAGGTCTCCCTGCAGAACGATCACCGAGCCGTCGACCGTTTCCCGCGCCGCCCGCACGTGCGCGCTGGAGAGATCCACGCCGCAGATCTCCGCATGCGGGCCCGCGGTGTCGCGTAACCGCAGCAAGGTTTCCCCCGTGCCGCATCCGGCATCGAGGAGCCGCATGCCGTCGCGCAAGCCGAGACCGAGCATGGCCTGAGCGAGCTCCGGGGCCGCAAAGGCGTTGAACAGCCGCAGCTTGCGCGCGTAATCGCGCTCGGCCGTGTCGCCGAGGAGACTCACCGCCTCGCCATCACGATCAGGAAGTGATCGCCGAGGGACCGCAGCAGCGGCCAGCCGCCGACACGGCGGTCCCAACGCCATAGTTGCTCGAACCAGCCCTCATGACGGTCCTTGAGCCAGGTCAGATAGGGCGGCGGGGCGAAGAGGCACAGGGCGCGAAAGTGGAGCAGCGAGAATTCGCCCGCGAACATCCGGTAGAGCTCCCTGGGAGTCCAGTACCGTGTCCACACCGTATGCCCGTTCATTCCGACGGGCATCATGCGGCGCGAGAAGCGGACGCTGACGCGCCTCCAGTCGGCACGGGAAGAGTAGTAGGCGATCTCCCACGGACACCAGCGGCCGATGACGGTGAAGACGAGCCGGCCGCCGCTTCTGATGAGACGCGCGCATTCGCGGGAAACCGGCGTCAGGTCCGGCAGGCAGTTGAGAGCGCCGAGGTTGGAATAGACGCCGTCGAAGATCGCGCTTCCCGCGATGCGCTCGAGCTCATGCGCGCCGATGGCGGCCGTGCGGACCCTGTCGCCAACCCGCGCGCTGGCCGCGCGTCCGCGAGCTCTCGCGACCATGCGGGGCGACCAGTCGGTTGCGAGGACCCGGTGGCCGCGGGTGGCCATCCGCACCGCATCGAGCCCCGTGCCGCAGCCGAGGTCGATCAGGTCGCTGTCCCGTGGGAAGCTCGCATCGAGCCAGCGCCACATCTCCCGGCGCATGTCCTGGATCAGCCCGTTGTTGCCGCTGGGCCCGTCGTAGTGGGCCGCGACGCTGTCGAAGGCCACGCGGGTATCGTCCAAGGCTGACACGATCAACACGCGCGCGAGAGCGCGGCGCGCACCGGCTGTAGCGTCTCCGTGCGGGGCGGACGGGAGGTCAGCCACTGAAGGATGCGCCGAGCCTGCGACTGCCGCAGCCACCGCGGATCCGCCGACCAGGGACCGGTTGTCGAGGTCACCTGCATCTTCGCGCGCTGCTCCTCGGTGGGCAGGACCCGCGAGCCGAGATAGCGCAGGGCCTGCGCCACGGAGCGCGCCCAGATGACGCCCGGCACGGGATCGATGTAGAGATGGGAGTAGGAAAAGCCGGCCAGCCGGCGGCGGCGCGTGACCTGGCGGAGAACCCAGGGGCAGCCGCGCCCGACTCCGGCGAGCACTTCCCGGGGCACCGAATCCGGGAAGTAGCGGGCCGCAAGCATGAGCGGCGGCGCGGCCCACCAGAGGCGCCGATCGGCGCCGTGCCAGCGCAGGAGCTGCTCCCAGTCCGCGCCGGTCATGCGAGCCGCGAGCCGCGTGATGTCGCAGAGCTGAATCAGCCTGAGGCCGCGATGCGTCATGGTGCCCGCGGCGTGCGCCAGCACGTGCGCCATCGACACGGCGGTGTTGGGGTAACCGTTGAGGCCGGCTCGAGCGGCCGGCGAGAGGACGAGGTCGGTCAGGTCCGTGGGCGCGATCGGCAGCCGCTCGCAGACGTTGTGATGCAGATCGATCTTGATGGGATTGTCGGCGTGCTCGCCGAGGGCGGTGCGCCGGCCGGCGTCCGGCGGCTCGAAGCCCTGGTGCTTCCAGGTGGCGCCGGCGTCGTGAAAGCTGAGGGCGAGCAGCACGGCTACCGTGGGCTCCACGTCGGCCGGCTGCACGAGCAGGTCGAGATCCGCCATCGGCCGCTCGCCGGCGGCATAGATCCCGGCCGCGACCAGCGCCGTCCCCTTCAGGACCACGATGGGAATGCCGGCGCGGCTCGCGCGCTCGTCGATCCGCGCCAGCAGCTCGTCGATGCGCCGTTGGCGCAGCAGGGTGTGCCGGCGCTGGTCGGCGAGGAAGCGGCTCCAGTGCGCCGGTCCTTGCCA
>JASHVV010000105.1 GCA_030044385.1 Gammaproteobacteria bacterium | reverse complement strand
CAGTCGGCGAGCAATGTCAGGTCGGCGGAGCGCAGGCCGATGCCGCTGGTGTAGGCCCGGCGCAGCCAGTGATCCAGCGGCTCCGCGAGGCGCACGCCGTGGCGCGCCTGCGCCATCTTCGAGCTGCCGGCCAGGGTGTGGCAGGCGCGGTAGACGTCCTCGGGAAGGAGGTGCGGCTCCGGGGCGTGGGCCTCACGGTGCAGATAGTTGCGGATGGCGGCGACGTGCGCACCGGTCTCCCGCGAGTAGATCTCGCGGAGCTGCTCGTCCATGGTCGGCGGCGGCGGCGCTGCGGGGGTCGCTGCAGGCGCGGACGCCGGCCGCGGCTGCGGCGACTCTTGCAGCACTCCCGAAGCCGACGCTTCCGCGGCGGCGGCGGTCTGGTCCGGCGCACGGGCGGCGGCGCCCGTCGAGGCGGCCGGCTGACGTCCCGATGCCAAAGCATGCGCGCGAGCCACGATTCCCGCGACATCCGCCGCGATGGGGGTTCCTTGCTCCAGACGCTCGATCATCTGCGGCAGCGCCGCGATCGCCTCGCGCAGCACCTGCAGAATTGCAGGACTGCGGGTCAGGGTGTTGTCGAGCACGCGGTTGAGGAGGTTCTCCACCGCCCAGGCGAGCTCGCCGAGCTCACGGGCGCCGACCATCCGTCCACTGCCCTTCAGCGTATGGAAGGAGCGGCGCACGGTGACCAGCGCCTCGCGCTCGAGCGGGTTCTGGTCCCACACCGGGAAGCCGCGCTCGATCTTGACCAGCTCCTCGCGCGCTTCCTCGATGAAGAGCTTCACGAGCTCCGGGTCCGCATTCTCTACCACCATCGCCATTCGCGCGGTGGAGGAAGGTCCCACGACAGGAGGCGCGGCGTGAGAGCTCATGTCCGGTGAGGTGGCGTCCACCGCGTGCGTGGCATCCAGCGGCATCGCCGGTGGAATCTGCACCGTCTTTGCGAACGCCGACGGCTCGAGCGGCGGCACGGTTGGCACGCCAGCGGGCTGTTGACGCTCCAACGCCTGCACGCACGCCTGCGCGTTGTCGAGCATGTACCAGGGGTCGCTGCGTCCGGCTTGCAGCGTCTCCATGTAGTACTCGACGCTGACGATCGCATCGGCCAGCCGGTCGAGAAAGCCCGACGGCAGGACCGGCGCGCCCGGGCGCATGATGCGCTTCAACTGCACGGTGATCGCTTCGATGACCTCCACCGCGCGCACCTTGCCGAGGATGAGCAGCGCCGCCTTCAGTCCGCGGATCAGCTCCTGCCAGCTGTCGAGCCCGGCGGCATCCAGCGTGCCGCCGACACTCTGCGCGACCGCTTCCTTGATGCGCGCCAGGTTGAGGATGCACTCGCGCAGGACGGCGGACTGCACCTGCTGGAACTCGTGGTCCTCGCTCTCCTCGAGCTCCGGGTCGTGCTCCTTCGGCAGGATCATTCCCACGAGGCCCTCATCGAGCCGGTCCTCGACGCCGATCAGCGCGGCGGCGATCTCCACCAGCGTCGCCTCGTCGGCGCGCAGGCTTCCGGCCACGATCTTCTCCAGCTTCTCGGTCTGCGACTGCACCGTCCCGCGCAGCTCGCCCAGGCCGAGCACCCCCAGCGTGTCGCCGATCTTGCGCAGCAGCTCGACCTGCGGGGCGAGCTCCTGCGGCTGGCCCGCGCCGCGGCGTACGAAAATGTCGAGGACATCCTTCACCTTCGACAGGTCCTCGCGGATCGCCGCCGCGACGGTCTGCATCAGCTTGACGCTCGGCGCCGAGAGGTTCTCGCGCTCCTGCTCGATGCTCTCGTCGACCGGCAGCAGCTCCGCCAGGCGGAAGGAGGCGCGGACCGCGCCGACGCGCGGGCCGTTGGATTCCGCGCGCCCCACGTAATAGAGCAGATTGTTCAGCAGCTCGACGGGCGGGCTCTGGCAGTAGCGCGCCTCGCCGAGCTCGTAGAGGCGGCGCAGCTCGCGGTCGGAGAGCCCGAGCAGCCGCTTGATCGACTGGCCGCCCTCGAGGCCCCGCTCGCGCAGCGCCTCGATGACCGCGCCCACCACCCACCAGAGTTGGAACACCGGCTGGCGCGTGGCGCTCTGCTCGAGCTTCTGCGCCACCATCGCCAGCGTCTCGAGGTTCCCCTCGATGCGCTCGCCGCGGATCCAGCCGATGAGGCCCGTCTGGAAGCGCGAGCGCAGCCTGCGGCTCCACTGCTCGATGTTGAGCGCCGGCTCATCCGCGGAGGCGACGGGCTGCGCCTGCTTGTCGGACTTCAGATTGAGGAGGAGCAGCGTCCCCTCGGAGAGCAGCGCGCTGCCGCGCACCGCGCGCAGGTCGTTGAGGAGCGGCAGCAGCACCAGCGCGAGATCGCGCCCGCCGGCCAACACCCGCTCGAGATAGCCCGGCAGCTGCACCATCGAGCGCAGCAGCGCATCCAGGCTCTCGGCCTGGCCCTTGCGCTCCGTGACCGTGGCGAGCAGATACCCGGCGACCTGCTCCATCTCCTCGGCGAGCAGCGCCGCGCCGTAGATCTCCAGCACCCGCAGAACGCCGTGGACCTGGTGCAGCTCCAGCTTGCAGCGCTCGAGCAGCGACACGTTGTCGGGCTGCTCGACGTAGGTCTCGAGGGCCGTGCGGGCCTCGGACAGCGTGGCATTGAGCTCGCGGCCGACGAGGTCCAGCGTCTGGGAGGCGACTTCCGGCATTCAGGGTTTCAACTCAGGTGCCGCCCAGGGCGGAGATCTGTCTGACGCTGCCGCTGGCCGCGGTGTTGGTCCCCGCACTGGCGGGCCGGCGGAACGCGCCGGAGGCGGCGGGTCCCGGCTCGGAGGTGGTGCCGGGCAGGCGGAATCCCGCCGCGGCGCGGCGCAGGCCCGCGGAAAGCTCGGCGAGCTTGGCGATCGCCGCCGAGGTGGCGTTGGTCGATTCGGCCGTCTGGACACTGATCTCCTTCAGCACCTGCATGTTGCGGGCGATGTTCTGCGCGCCGCCCGTCTGCTGGCGCGAGCTGGCGGAGATGTTCTGCACCAGGCTCGCGATCTGGTTCGATACCTGCTCGATCTCCTCGAGCGCGGCGCCGGCGTTCTCGGCGAGCAGCGCCCCGCCGACGACGTCCGTGGTGCTGCGCTCCATGGAGACCACCGCCTCGTTGGTGTCGGTCTGGATGGTGCGCACCAGCACCTCGATCTGCTTGGTTGCGTTGGCCGCCCGCTCGGCGAGCCGCTGCACCTCGTCGGCCACCACCGCGAAGCCGCGGCCGGCCTCCCCGGCCATCGAGGCCTGGATCGAGGCGTTGAGCGCCAGGATGTTGGTCTGCTCGGCGATGTCGTTGATCAGCTCGACGATGTTGCCGATCTCCTGCGAGCTCTCGCCCAGGCGCTTGATGCGCTTGGAGGTCTCCTGGATGGTCTCGCGGATGGTGTTCATGCCATCGATGGTGCGGCGGACCGCATCGCCGCCCTTGTGGGCGACCTCGACCGAGTGGCGCGCCACGTCGGCCGCCCGCTCCGCGTTGCCCGAGACCTCGGCGACCGATCCCGCCATGCCCGCGGCCGACTCCGTCGCGGAGGAGATCTGCTTCGACTGCGCGCCGCTCGCCTTGGCGAGATGCTGCGAGAGAGCCTGCGTCTGGCGCGTGGCGCTGTCGAGCTGGATGGCCGACTGGTTGATGGTCGTCACCAGGCCGCGCAAGGCGTCGACGGCGTAGTTGATGGAGTCGGCGATCGCGCCGGTGATGTCCTCGGTGACGGTCGCCTGCACTGTCAGATCGCCGTCCGCGAGGCTCGAGAGCTCATCGAGGAGGCGCAGAATCGCCTGCTGATTGCGGTCGGTCTCCTGCTTCTGCGTCTCGGCCGCGAGCCGCTGGTCGGCAACCGTCTTGTGCAGCCGCGCGGCCAGGGCCCCCGCGCCGGCGAGGAGCAGCGCCGCCAGTACGCCGAGCACCGCCGGGCCGAAGACGGCGGCCGGGCGCGGCAAGGCCGCCGCGGCCTGCGGATGAGTGGTGAGGAAGTAGTAGCCGAACGCCGCCAGCAGGGTGAGAGCGGCCGCCGCGGCCAGCACGGCGGTGAGCGCGGAGCCGGGACGCGAGGCTTTGGCGGGACGCGCGGTCGTCATGCCGCCGCCTCCGCGAACGCCTGGCCCTCGAGAACCGAGCGCAGGCTCAGCACCGGCCACTGCTCGCCGCCGCGCCGAAACGCGCCGGCGAGGTAGCGCTCGCAGCGGGCGACGGTCGGCGGCGCATCGCCGGTGAACTCCCCCTCCGCAAAGCGTCGGAAGCCCAGGACCTCATCCACCAGGAGGCCCGCCGGGATGTCACGGTGGTTGACGACCATGACGCGCGTGTTGCGTGTGACCGGCGTCGTGCCGCTGCCCAGGAACTGGCGCAGATCGATGATGGGAAGAAGCTGGCCGCGCACGTTAGCGAGCCCTTTGATCCAAGGCTTGGCGCCCGGCACGCGCGTCATGCCCGCCGGTACGCCGAATACCTCGCGCGTTTCCTCCCGCGCGACCAGATAGAGATCCCCTGCCATGCGCAGCGCGACACCGACCCACTCGCGCCCCGCGGCGCCTTCCTGCGCCATCTGCGCCGACACCGCCCGCCCGCGCCGCTCGAGCTCGGCGAGCAGCTCGAAGGGCCGATCCCTGAGAGACCTGAGCGCGACTTCCTCGGTCATGCCGGTGCGACGCGGCTCATGGCGACAGAGTCGCCTGGGCCTTGGCGACCAGCTGGTCGGGCGAGACCGGCTTGACCATGTAGTCGACCGCGCCCTGGCGCAGCCCCCAGATGCGGTCGGTCTCCTGCCCCTTGGAGGTCACCATGATGATCGGGATGGTGCGCGTCTTCGGGTCGTTGGCGAGCGCGCGGGTCGCCTGATAGCCGTTCATGCCCGGCATCACGATGTCCATGAAAATGAGGTCCGGAGCCATTTCGCGGGCCAGCCGGACGCCTTCGGCGCCGTCGGCCGCGGCCGCTGTCCGGTAGCCGTGCTTCTCGAGCGCCTTCGTCATCACGTGCACTTCCGTCGGAGAGTCGTCCACGATGAGGATCAGCG
>JASHVV010000104.1 GCA_030044385.1 Gammaproteobacteria bacterium | reverse complement strand
GGCAGCAGCTCGCGCACGTAGGGCAGCCGCGACTTGATGGCATCGACGATGCTCAGGGTCGAGGCCGTGCCCGTCTTCAGGATCGTCATCAGCACGGCGCGGCGGCCGTTCACGCGCACTATGTTGGTTTGGGGCGGGCTGCCGTCGTGTACGAACGCCACGTCGTGCAGGTACGTCACCGTGCCGTCGCGGCTGCGGAGCGGCAGATCGTTCAGCCGAGCGAGGCTGAGCGGGCTGGCATTGAGCTTGACGGTGTACTCCGTGTCCGCGATCTTCTCCGTGCCGGCCGGGACGATCACGTTCTGCGTGGCGATGGCGTTGAGCACATCCAGCGGCGAGAGGCCCTGGGCCCGCAGCGCTTCGGGCTTCAGGTCCACCTGGATCTGGCGCACCGCTCCGCCGTAGGGATAGGGGATCGAGGCCCCCGCGACCGTGGCGATCTGGGCGCGGATGACCTGATTGCCGATGTCGAAGAGCTGCGCCTCGGTGAGCCGATCGCTCGCCATCGCGAGCTGGATGATCGGCACGCTCGAGGCGTTGTACTCGAGGATGAGCGGCGGCTGGATCCCGGGCGGCATCTGCTTGAGCGAGAGCTCGGAGAAAGCCACGACCTGCGACATCGCCAGGTTCAGGTTCACGCCCGGCTGGAAGAAGAGCTTGATCACCGTCATGCCGGGATAGCTCTGCGACTCGACGTGCTGCACGTCGTTCACCAGAGTCGTCACGTACCGCTCTATCTGCCCCGTGATGCGCCCCGACATCTCATCCGGGGGCATGCCGCTATAGGTGAAGGTCACCGCGATGATGGGGATGCGGATCTCCGGAAAGATGTCCGTCGGCATGCCCGGCCGCAGCGGCGTGCCGAAGATCACCAGCGCACCGATGATCGGCAGCAGCAGCGCCAGCACGATGAACGTATAGGGGCGCCGCAGCGCCACCTGGATGATCCACATGGTCCGAGAATTATCGATAATTTCGCCCGCCGGCCGCCTCTCCCAAAAGGGTGAGACATATTTGCGGCTCGCGCCGCGAGGCTCGCGCCCGTGGCCGGCCGCCGGCCGCGCGTGCTAGAGTCCGGCTCGAAGGGACCGCCTGCCCGCCGGGCAGCGCGGTGAGGACTTCACAAGAACAAAGCGCCGCGGGCCGCCGTGCGCGCTTGATTGAAATAACACCAACACCGGGGATGACATCCGATGACCAGAACCTCGACGATCGCCGCGGCGATCCTGCTCTGCGCCGGCGCGCTGCCCGTGGCCCACGCCGACTGCGGGCCCGCGCCCCGGCCGGCGTTCGCCATACCGGACGGCGCCCACGCCAGCCGGGATGAGATGAGCGCGGCCAAGGACAACCTGAGCGAGTACAGCGCGCAAGTTGCGGCTTACGCGTCCTGCCTCGATGCCGAGCAGACGAGTGCCGCACGAGCGTCCGGCGGCGACGCGCGGCGCCTGCAGAGCGAGTATCTCGACCTCGGCAGCACCGCCCTGGCGCGGCTCGCCTCTGTCGTGGACTGCTTCACGCGGCAGGTGCAGGCGTTCCAGGCGACCGGCGGCGGGAGCGATGCGGGTCCGGCGCAGTGCTCCCCGGGCCGCTCCCGGCTGGCGGCGGCCGGCGAGCTGCGGCCCGGCGGACCGTAGTAGCGCGCGCTCCCCCTAAAGGAGTACCCCCGCGGCTCTCACGCAGGGAATTTCAGCTTGGCGCGCGCTTGCCTACACTGCGCGCCGAGTTGAAAGGAGGTGAGAGACCATGGACATCGTAGTAGTCGCCCAGATGATCGTGACGGCAGGGCTGCTCTTCGGCTTTTCGGCCGAAGTGCTGCTCGGAGATTTCAACCGGGCGGACTGAAGGGACCGATCTAGGGAAGGACCGTTTTCACGATCGAGGCATCCAATGCCTCGTATTCCGGGTAAGAGATCGTCTCGTAGAGCTCCTGCCGGGTCTGCATCTGTCCGATGACGCTCCGCGGGCCGTCCTCGCGGCGGATGGTGGCATAGAGCTGCTCGTGGGCTTTCGCCGCCATCCGCAGCGCGCTCACGGGCCAGATCACCATCCGGTAGCCCATCGCCTCGAACTCCGCGGCCGTGAAGTACGGCGTGCGGCCGAACTCCGTCATGTTGGCGAGGAGCGGAGCGTTCACGCGGCGCGCGAACTCGCGGAACATGTCCGCGGTCGTCAGGGCCTCCGGGAAGATCGCGTCGGCTCCCGCATCGAGATAGCGCTTGGCGCGCGCCACGGCACCGTCGAGCCCTTCGCTCGCGGCGGCGTCGGTACGCGCGATGATGTAGAGATGACGCCGTGCGCGCGCGGCGGCCGCGATCTTCGCCGCCATATCCTCGGGCGCCGCGAGCTTCTTGTCGTTCAGGTGTCCGCATTTCTTGGGCAGCAGCTGATCCTCGATGTGCACCGCGGCGGCGCCCGCCTCCTCGAAGGCGCGCACCATGTGCATGACGTTGAGCGCCTCGCCGTAGCCCGTATCGCCGTCCACCAGCAGCGGCAGCGCCGAGGCACGGCTCACCTGGCGGATGAAGAAGCAGACGTCCTCGACGGTGATGATCCCGAGGTCCGGCAGTCCCATGGAGGCGCTGACCGCGGCGCCGGAGAGATACAGCGCCTCGAACCCCTGCCGTTTCGCCTGCAGGGCCGCGAGCCCGTTGTAAGCGCCGGGTATCCGCAGGATGCCGCCGCGGCGGATGAGCTTCGCAAAACGCTCGCCCGCGGGCTCCGCCGGCAGGCTCGGTCCGACGAGTTGAATGCTCATGACGACGCCCGAAGCTCAGATGACATAGAGATCGACGTACTCGTTGACCGGCGTCCGCTCGAGACGCGCGCGGTCGAGCGACAGCTCCGCGATCGCCCGCTGCTGCTTCTCCGGGAAGCGCCGCGCGAGATTGCGCCGGAACTTCTCCAGCAGGAGCGGGATGCCCTCCTCGCGCCGGCGCCGGTGTCCGATCGGATACTCCACCACCACCTCATCGAGCGTGCGGCCATCCTTGAGCCTCACGGTCACCGCGTTGGCGATGGAGCGCTTCTCCGGATCGAGATAGTCGCGGGTGAACTGCGGGTCCTCGACACACTCGATCCGCGCGCGCAACGCATCGATGCGCGGATCGCGGGCGACCTCGTCCTCGTAGTCGGCGGCCGTGAGGCGGCCGAAGAGAAGCGGCACGGCCATCATGTACTGGACGCAGTGGTCGCGGTCGGCAGGGTTGGCGAGGGGTCCTTTCTTGTCGATGATGCGGATGCAGGCCTCGTGGGTGCGCACTCTGACGTGCTCGATGTCATCGGCGCTCAGGCCCATCGCCCGCAGGCGCTGCTGCAACTGCATCGACGCCTCGACCGCCGTCTGCGAGTGGAACTCCGCCGGATACGAGATCTTGAAGAGCACGCTCTCCATCACGTAGGAGCCGTAGCCGCGCTGGAACCTGAACGGCTGGCCCTTGAAGAGCACATCGTAGAAGCCCCAGGTCTTGGCAGTCAGCGCCGACGGGTAGCCCATCTCTCCCGTCTTCGCGATGAGCGCGAGCCGCACCGCGCGGCTGGTCGCATCGCCGGCGGCCCAGCTCTTGCGCGAGCCGGTGTTGGGGGCGTGCCGGTAGGTGCGCAGGCTCTGCCCGTCGACCCAGGCCAGCGACAGCGCGTTGACGATCTCCGCGCGCGACAGGCCGAGCAGGCGCCCGACGACCGCCGTCGAGGCCACCTTCACCAGCACCACGTGGTCCAGGCCCACACGGTTGAAGCTGTTCTCGAGCGCGATCACTCCCTGGATCTCGTGTGCGCGGATCATCGCCGTGAGCACGTCCTTCATGAGGAGCGGCTTTCTGCCGGCGGCGACCGCCTGACGCGACAGCCAGTCGGCGGTGGCGAGAATGCCGCCCAGGTTGTCCGAAGGATGGCCCCACTCCGCCGCCAGGAACGTGTCGTTGAAGTCGAGCCAGCGGATCATGGCCCCGATGTCGAACGCCGCCTGCACCGGGTCGAGCTGGAACTGCGTCCCCGGCACCCTGGCGCCGTTCGGCACCACGGTGCCCGGCACGATGGGACCCAGGAGCTTCGCGCAGGCCGGGTACTCGAGCGCCTCGAGGCCGCAGCCCAGGGTGTCGAGCAGGCAGTAGCGTGCCGTCTCGTAGGCCAGATCGCTCTGGATGTCGGCGCCGAGCACGTAATCGGCGATGTCGGTGAGGACGCGGTCCGGCGCCGGCCGGGCGCTGTCATGAGATGAGGACATGGAGTCGTCAGCCCAGCTCAGGAGCGTTTGTCGAGGGGCACGAAGCGCTGCGCCTCGGGCCCGACGTAGTTGGCCGTCGGCCGGATGATCTTGCCGTCGGCACGCTGCTCCATGGCGTGCGCAGCCCAACCGGTGGTGCGTGCGATCACGAAGAGCGGCGTGAACATTGCCGTCGGCACGCCCATCATGTGGTAGGAGACGGCCGAGAACCAGTCGAGGTTCGGGAACATCCTCTTGGCGTCCATCATCACCGACTCGATCCGCTCGGCGATGGCGAACATCTTCAGGTCGCCGGCCTCCCGGGCGAGGCCGCGCGCCACCTCCTTGATCACCTGGTTGCGCGGGTCGGACACCGTGTACACCGGATGGCCGAAGCCGATGATGACCTGCTTGTCGGCGACGCGCGCGCGAATGTCGGCTTCGGCGGCGTCGGGACTGTCGTAGCGCTTCTGGATCTCGAACGCCACTTCGTTGGCGCCGCCGTGCTTCGGCCCGCGCAATGCGCCGATCGCGCCGGTGATGCAGGAATAGATGTCGGAGCCGGTACCCGCGATCACCCGCGCGGTGAAGGTCGAGGCGTTGAACTCGTGCTCGGCGTAGAGGTTGAGCGAGGTATGCATGGCGCGCACCCACGTGGCGGGCGGCGGCCTGCGGTGCAGCAGGTGGAGGAAGTGGCCGCCGATCGAATCGTCCTCCGTCTCGACGAGCGGCGCATGCCCGTTGTGACTCACGTGATACCAGTAGGCCAGCATGGACCCGAGGGAGGCGATCAGCCGGTCGGCGATGTCGCGCGCGCCGGCGGCGGAATGGTCGTCCTTCTCCGGCAGCGCGCAGCCGAGCGCGGAGACACCGGTACGCAACACGTCCATCGGGTGTGCGGCCGCCGGCAGCGCATCGAGGACCGCGCGCACGGAAGCCGGCAGGCCTCGCAGCGCCTTGAGCTTGCTCTTGTAGGCGGCGAGCTCGGGGCGCGTCGGCAGCTTGCCGTGGATCAGCAGGTGCGCGATTTCCTCGAACTCGCAGGTCGTGGCGATCTCGAGGATGTCGTAACCTCGATAGTGCAGATCGTTACCGGTACGGCCGACCGTGCACAGGGCCGTGTTGCCGGCCACGACGCCGGAGAGGGCGACGGATTTCTTGGGTTTCGGCCCCGTCACGGCCGACTCTTCGGTAGGTGCCATACCGCCACTGTAGACGGGCGGAGATGGCAAACAAAATACGTTGAATATGGCGTCTCCATATGAGAAAAGTATCATCCATGGAGCTGCGTCATCTGCGGTACTTCCTGGCCGTCGCCGAGGAGCTCAATTTCACCCGCGCGGCGGAGCGGCTCGGCATCTCCCAGCCGCCCCTCACGCAGCAGGTGAAGGCGCTGGAGGCGGAGCTCGGGGTGGCCCTCTTCGACCGCTCGGCCTACCGCATCGAGCTCACCGATGCCGGCCGGATTTTTGCGGGGGAAGCGGCGCGGATCCTCGGCGACGCCCGCAGTGCGGTGCAGGCTGCCCGGCGCGCGGCCACCGGCGCCACCGGGCGGGTGCGGGTGGGCTTCACGGAGTCCGCCTCCTTCAACTCCCTGGTGACCGCGACCTTGCGCAGCTTCCGGTCCGACTATCCTGCCGTGGAAATCTCGCTCGAAGAGCATCCCTCCACGGAGCTGATCGAGGCCCTGCGGGCGGGGCGGCTCGATACCGCATTCGTGCGGCCCCCGCTGCCGGTGCGGCGCGGGCTGACACTGGATCTGCTGGAGGAGGAGCCCCTGGTCGCGGCCGTCCCGACCGGGCATCCGCTCGCCGGCCGCAGCCGGGTGGAGCTCGGCGCGCTCGCCGCGGAGACTTTCATCCTCTACCCCCGCGCGGTGCGCCCGGGACTGGCGGATACCGTGATCGCCGCCTGCGAGGCGGCGGGGTTCACCCCCAGGGTCGGCCAGTACGCGCCGCAGCTCTCCTCGACCATCAACCTGGTGGCGGCATCCCTCGGGATATCGATCGTTCCCGACAGCATGCGGTGCCTGCAGGCGCGCGCGGTGACCTACCTGCCGTTGAGCGGCGAGCCGCTGCATGCGCTCCTCGGCATCGCCTATCGCACCGACGAGGGCTCCTCGGTGGTGCACAACTTCATCGACGCGGCGCGACAAAGCCGCGCAGCGCGCGGCCGATTCCGGTAATGTGTCGTGCGCGGCGGGCGGGGACCCGCCGCGGCAACTCTCGTGTGTGTTTCAGGGTGAGTGACGTCCGTGACTAGAATATACGTTGGCAACCTGCCGTTCTCGGCGACCGAAGACTCGGTTCGCGCCCTGTTCTCCAAGCATGGCACCGTCGAGAAGGTCTCTCTCATCACCGATCGCGACACCGGCCG
>JASHVV010000103.1 GCA_030044385.1 Gammaproteobacteria bacterium | reverse complement strand
GATGACGGCCGGCACTGGCAGAACGTGACGCCGCCGACGCTGGGGGCGTGGGAGAAGGTGAGCGCAATCGATGCCTCGGCGCTCGATCCGGCCACTGCCTACGCAGCGGTGGACGCCCACCGGCAAGACGACTTTCATCCGCATGTCTTGCGCACTCACGACTACGGCAGGACCTGGACGGAAGTCGACAGCGGACTACCGGCCAACCAGGACGTGCCCGTCGTTCGTGCGGATACCGTGCGCAGCGGCCTGCTCTTCGCCGGCACGTCGGAAGGCGTGTACGTCTCGCTGGATGACGGCGATCACTGGCAATCGCTGCGGCTCAACCTGCCCGACGCGCGGATCAACGATCTGCTGGTGCACGGCGACGATCTCATCGCCGCCACCCAGGGCCGGTCGATCTGGGTACTGGACGATGTGACGCCGCTGCGCCAGCTCTCGACCGCCATCCTCGACGCGCCCGCGCATCTCTTCGCGCCGGCGGTCGCCTGGCGCGTCCATCCCGACAACAACAAGGACACGCCGCTGCCGCCCGAGACGCCGGCGGGGCAGAACCCGCCGGCGGGCGCCGTGCTCGACTACTGGCTGGGCCAGGGCACGCACGGCGCGGTGACGCTGGAGATCTACAACTTCGCAGGTCAGGTGGTGCGCCGCTTCTCCTCCGACGAGGTGTCGCCGCCCATCCAGGCGGACCGATACTTCGCCGCGGAGTGGCTGCGGCCGGCGAAGCGGCTGTCGGCCGCGCCGGGCATGCACCGGTTCGTGTGGAATCTGCGCTACGCGCGGCCGCGGGCGATCTCGTACGAGTACGGCATGGAAGCGGTGTTCGGCGAGGACACGCCCACCGCCGTGGACGGTCCATTCGCGCTGCCGGGTCTCTACAGCGTCGTGCTGACTGTGGACGGCCAGCAGTATCGGGCGCCGCTCGTGGTGCGGCTCGATCCGCGAGTGCATACGGGCGATGCGGATCTACGCACGCTGCTCACCTACAGCCAGTCGCTCTGCGCGGCGCTCGAGCGCGCGAGCGCCGTGCACGAGGCGGAGAAGCCCGCAAACGACCAGCTCGACGCCCTGGCGCAGCGGCTGACCGGTGCGAGAGGGGACCACGCCCTGCAGCACGAGGTGGAGAGACTCCGCGACGCCACGGCGGCGGGCGGCAAGGCGCTGAGCGAGATCACCGGCGTGATCAGCGGCCTCGAGGGCGACGCCGAATCAGCCGACGTCGCGCCCGCGGCCGTCAACCAGGAGGTGTTCCAGAAGGAGTCGACGGCGCTGGATCAGGCAGCGCACGCGTGGAGCAAGAGCGAGTCGGCCATCCGCAAGCTGAACGTCCGCCTGCGCCGGGCCGGCCTCCCGGCGGTCACGTAGCTAATAGGCGAAGTAGGGGACCTCGTCGTTCGAGGTGGTCGCGAATCCCACGAATACGTTCCGGCCCAGGAAGAACGGAAAGCCGAAGTCGAACGAGCAGTTGAAGTCCGTGGTTCCCGTCGAGCAATCGGTCGGCTGCGAGCCGCTGCTCGCCCCCAGGTCGTCGAACACGCTTCCGTCCGGATACTCATAGAAGACGGTGTAGGCATTGCCGATCGAGAAGCTCACCGTCGATTCCGTGCCGTTCTGGCCGATGTTGGTTGCGCCCAGGTTGAGCTCGGTGGTCGGACAGAACCACGAGCTCGGGTCGCTGCTGTCGTAGCCCTCATAGCTGCTGCAGCTCGTGTTCGCGGGGATCCCGTTGTCGGCGAAGTAGAAGGCATTCGATCCCGTGTCGAGGTACGAGTACGGCAGGACCATCTGCTCTCCGCCCGTGGTGGTGTAGTCGGTGGTGATATCGCCGTAGCTGGAGTCCGCGGTGAGCATCGTCGTCGCGGTCATGGCGTTGTTGCCCTCGGTGCCGATGCCGAAGATCAGGGTGCCGGACGAGGATGCTGCGCCTTCCGCAGCCGACGACAGCTCCACGATGACTCCGTTGTTGTCCGTCTGGAAGTCCGTCACCGGATCAGTGGTCTGCTCGCTCTCGGCCTCGTCGATTCCCGTGCAGTCGCTGGTCGAAGTCCCGCCGGCCGGGCACGCGTAGTACCAGCCGTTGCCGGCGGTCTCCGCGCAGTACGGGCCGCAGTCATCGGCGAAGGGGCCAATGCCGATGATGGCGTTGGCGCCAAAGGTGGCGATCGTGTCCTCTTCGGTGCCGGTGCTCGTGCACGCCGCCGGAATCTCGCTCTCGTAGCTCGAGTCGCCCATCACCTGGACGGGGACGTCGCTCGCCGACTCACCGGCGATCTGCACGTCGGCGTGCACGATCGGTCCCCAGCTGAAGCCATCCTCGAATTGCGTGCACTCGACGACGCTGTTGGCGCCGCTGGTCTCCGGCTGCAGCGCGGAGGCAAGCGACGCGCTGAGCACGGTCGAGATGATCCGCAATCCGTACGACCCCGTGTCGACCTCGACGTCATCGATCGTCTGGCAATTGGTCGTGCTTCCGGGCGCGCACACGGTCACCGTGATGAACGGGGTGTCCGCGTCATTGCCGTCGGGACCGAGGTTCACACTGATGGCAGTCGAGTTGTCCGTCGTGCTGGTGCTGCCGCCGCCGCCGGGTGTGATCGTGCTGCCCGAGCCGCCGCCGCCGCACCCGGCGAGCACGAGGAGAGCCGGGGCCAGACCTGTCAGAAGAAGTTTGCGCACGTGTCCCTCGCCGCGGTTAATGAAGATCGGAGATGGAGAGATTCTGCGGGACGAGAGACGGCACATAGGCCAGGCCGAAGTGCTGCCTCATGTGACCCCCTGCATGCACCACCAGGGAGGGCGTGCTGATCGCGAGATGATGGTGGCCCGCACGCAGACCGGTCGTCCGCTGGGACGCCTCCGCGGCCTGGTACTGGGCGAAGTAGGTCCCGAGGGTCTGCTGCAGATTGGGTATCGTCGGACCGCTCCAGCTCACGGCGAATATCACGCCCGAGGACGATACGTACTCGTGGACGACCACGCCGTTCGCGGCGGTGATCTCCTGGACGGAGTATCCGGGCTCCGATCTCGTCTGCAGCTGCCCCTTCATGCTGGCCCGGTCGGCCTGGACGGAGGCGACCGTCTCGCCGAGGCCCGCCCGGGCGGGAGCCGTGGCCTCGGCGGCGATCAGAACTGCTGCGAGCGCAAGCGCAACGGGAACCATCGAGCCATATGCTTTCATTGATCTCGACCTCGAGCCTCGCCCAAAAGTGACCCGCCCGTCCCGTATTCAGCGTTTCGGCGGACGACCGGTTGACACCGGCGCCGCCATGGCCGAGCGTTCGGACGCTAGCACGCCCGGCCGGCCGCCGCGACTGTCGCGTGTCGCATATCCCGCCTCTGCCAGACCAGAAGGGCGGGTCCGGGTTCCCGGCGGCACCGCCGGCGTGGACAGCGGGCAGAGCGTCCTATAGGATTCGCCCCCCAAAGTCGGAGCGGTAGTTCAGCTGGTTAGAATACCGGCCTGTCACGCCGGGGGTCGCGGGTTCGAGTCCCGTCCGCTCCGCCATCCACCAGCCCCAGCCTGATTCGATCATGCTGCAGAAAATCACCGACACCATCGAGACGCACAAGTGGCTGTGGTACACGATCCTGGGCGCGCTCGCGCTCGTCTTCGCCGCCTGGGGCGCCTACGGCATCGTCAACCTGAATTTCAGCACCTCGAGCTACGCGGCCAAGGCCAATGGCCAGGAGATCTCGCTCGATCAGGCGCATGACGCCTGGCTGCAGCAGCAGGCGCAGCTGCAGCAGCAGTACGGCGGCAATATCCCGGCATCCGTGCAGAAGAGCGCCCAGAACCAGGTGCTCGAGGGCCTGATCAGCGACGCTCTGGTCGCGCAGCGGACCGAGAAGCTCGGCTACCGGGTCGACGACGGCGAGCTCATCGCCGCCATCCGCGCCGAGCCTGCCTTCCAGGCCGCCGGACAGTACTCGCCCGACGTCGCCAAGTACGTTCT
>JASHVV010000102.1 GCA_030044385.1 Gammaproteobacteria bacterium | reverse complement strand
TACATCTGGCCGCGCTTCACGTTGCCCATGATGAGGAAGCGCAGCACCTGCTCGAAGTAGTCCGCGCGCGCATCGACCTGGTGATGCGCCACGGCGCCGAGCGCGCGGGCGCGCTCCGCCAGCGTGCGGGCCGCGCCCGGGTCGATGCCGCCGGTGTCGACCGTCACGGTGATGATCGGCCGGCCGTGGTTCTCCTTCAGCCAGGGCACGAGAAAGGAGGTATCGAGTCCGCCGGAATAGGCGAGGACGATGGGCTGGTCGCCCTGCAGGGAAGCGGGATTGGGCATGCTCAAACTCGGAATATGGCCTGCAGCCGGGCGATGAGGCCGTCCTGCGCGCCGGCATTGGCGGTTGCGATGAAGATCGTGTCGTCGCCGGAGATTGTCCCGGCGACCTCGGGCCACTCCGCCCGGTCGATGGCCACGGCGACGCTCTGCGCCGCGCCGATCGTGGTTCTGACGACGGTCAGCGACGGCCCGGCGCGCCTCAGCCCGCGCACGAACTGCGCCAGCATGGCGAAATCGCCGTTGGTCCGCGAGACTTCGTCGGGGGGCAGCACGTAGCGGCCGCTAGCCTTGAGCACGCCGAGATCGCGCAGATCCCGGCTGACCGAAGACTGCGTCACTTCGAAGCCCTGGGTCTTGAGCAGCCTCGCCAGGTCTTCCTGCCGGCGCACGTGCCCGCCGCGCAGGATGCGCACGATCGCTTGGCGGCGCTCGAGCTGCTGGGCGTCCATGGACGGGTCACGACGGGTAGGTATGCATAAACTTGCGCCAAGTATGCATATTAATGCGGGGGTCTGTCAAGGCGACCGGCCGCCCGCAGGCCCGTCTCGGGGCTGCTACTTCTCGACGCTGAAGACCAGATCCGCGCCCTTGATCTGCCCGGCCACGGTGCGGACCGTCCAGTGGTCGCCGAGGCTGTACTGCAGGCGGATGGCGTTCAACGCCTGCGTGAGGCCGACGCCATAGCTGACGTACAGGCGCGGCGAGAGGTATTTGCCGAGGACGAGCGACGTCTCGTTGTTGACATCGGTCTCCAGGCTGACGTCGGGCAGACCGATGCGCGCGCCGAGCTGCTGCGCGAGGATCGCCCCGCCCTGGGTCAGAAGCTCGTTGGCGGCGGTCGCCTGCTGGGTCTGAGCCGTCGCGGCCGTCTGCATCATGAGCAGCGAGTCGCCGCTGCCGGCGCCGGAGATGATCAGCGAGACGATCTGCGACTGCGGCAGCGAGGGAGTGGAGAAGAAGGACATTTGCGGGTGCTGCAGCGTGCCGCGCACGTTGATTCCGGCGGTCACGTCGGGATAGCGCTTGATGGCGCGGATCTCGATGCCGGGATCCCCGATCGGGCCGCCGGTGAAGATCAGGCGCCCCTGTTGGATCTCCAGCCTGCGGGCGTAGGCCGCGTACTCGCCCTTCTGCACCGACAGCACGCCGGTGGCGCGGGTGATCGCATCGTAGCCGCTGCGCACCGTGATGCTGCCCACGAGCTGGCCCTTCAGTCCCATGGTGTCGATGTTGACCTGGGGTCCCAGCGTCATGGTGATCTGGCTCTTGACCTGCAGGCGATTGGCGGGATTCTGCGACTCCTGGCCGACGATGATCTGATCCGAGGATGGAGTGACCGCCCCGGTGTAATCGGCCGTGACGATCTTGGCGTACGGCACGGCCACGGTTCCCGTGACATCGATCTCGTGTGCGGCCACCTTGAAGTCGAGGTTCGGCGAGGCGTCGATCTGCGCTTCCGGGATGTTCACGATCCGCAGCTTGCTGCCGTCGAGATGCAGCTGGCCGTAGGGCAGCGCATCACGCCAATGCAGCTGGCCGTCGGCATGCACCGTTCCCGAGCCCGCCTGTGCGGTGCCGTCGAATATCAGGCCATCGTCCGTCAGTTGCGCCTTCAGGCCGATGCTGCGCAGGCGCAGATTGGTCTGGTAGAAATCGATCTCGCCGTTGGCGACGCCGATCGTGCCGCTCAGCCGCGGATCCGCGACCGTGCCGGCGAGCCGCGCATCCGCGGTCAGGCTGCCGGCCACCCGATCGAGATCGGGGACGTAGATGGAAATGAGATCGAGCTTGGATGTCTGGGCGCGCAGCTCCCCCTCGAGCGGCATGTCCTGCCAGCGCCGCGGGCCGCGTCCGATCTGGAGGCTGCCTGCCAGCGTGCCGATCTCTCCCGACGTCAGGGAGGCGTTCGCGTCGATCGCGTCCGGGGTGGCAGTGGCCGTGAGTACGCCCGAGCCGATGGAAGTGCGCTCCATCCGTCCGCTCACCAGCCGCCGCGACAGGACCGCGTGCTTCAGCTCGAGCCGCAACACTCCCTGCGCCGGGCCGTTCCCGCCCCCGAAGAGGCGCGCGCCGACGTTGATGGTGCCCAGGTACTCGACCGTCGGCGTGCGCCCCGCGGTCAGCGTGCTCAGGGGTAATTGGCTCGCGGTCAGCGTGGTGGACCACGACGCGGGCGTCCAGCTCCCCTGCGCGCAGAGATTGCCGGGAGTGCCGATCAGGCAGAAGCGGTCGACGGCGCTCGCCGCGCGCGACACGCTCAGCGGTACCGGCCGCTCCAGGTGCAGCCGCAGCGACTCGTCGCCCGACAGGTCGAGAGTCTCCAGCTTCCCGCCGAAGATGCCGCTGTTGAAACCGCCGCTCGCGGTGGCAGCCAGATGCAGGCCCGGCGCCCGCGCCTCGAGCCGGGCGACCGCCGCTGACGCCGGACCTTCGAGCGTGAAGTCCAGGCTGCTCAGGATGCGGCGATCCAACCGGAGCTGCCGCAGGTGCGCGGCGATGGCGGAGCGGCGCCGCGAGGTCGGGTCGAAATCCACTTTGGCGTCGAAGCTCGCGAGCGAGACGCCGTCGTAGAGGATATCCGCCCCGCGCGCGCTGGCGAGGATGTCGGGACTGGCGAGCGGCCCGCGGATCGTTCCGCTCGCCTGCACGCGGCCGCGGCTGCCCGCCGACAGCAGGCTGAGATCCTGCGCCGTCACGCCGAACCGCAGATCGGCGGTGCGATCGATGCGCCCGTCGAGCGCCAGGCGTGTGCCGCCCAGGTCCACGCGGATCTGTTGGAAAGTCCACGTGTCGCCCGCGTACGCGAGCTTGCCGCCGCCGCTCGCCGCCACGCCGCGCAGCCGCCCGCTGAGTCCGGCGACCGTCACGCTGATCGGGTCGCCCGCCTCGAATCCGCGGCCGGAGACCGCCACCCCGAAGTCGAGGCTCCCGGGCAGGTCGGGCCGCCACTCCCCCGGATCGATGCCGGCGGCGTTGCCGCTGAAGGCCCAGCGCTGCACGGGAGCCCAGGTCACCTCGCCGTGCAGCTCGGCGTGGCCGCGCAGCAGGTCCACGTTGCCGCGGCTGATGCTGACGCCATCGTCCCCCAGCTTCCCGGCGACATCGGCCGGAACGGGCTCGAGCCCGGCAATCTGGGCCAGTCCTCGGGTCCGGAAAGCGTACGGCTGCAGGCCCGAGAGCTCGAAGCTGCCCGCACTGCTGCGAAACGGCACGCTGCGCCCGGCGAGCGGCCAGCGGAAATCGCGCCAGGTGCCGCGCAGGTCGAGGCGCGGCCCGCCCGCAACGATGCCGATCGTCCCCGAGGCAATCGTGTGCGCCCCCGACCCCGGATGCAGGATGTCGATGTGGCGTGCGGTGAGGACCTGATCGGAGTATCCGCCGTCGAACTGCACCTCGAACGGACCTGCCTTCAGTCCGGCCGGATTCAGTGTCCCCCGTGCGGAGAATCCCTTCCCCGCGCCGCTCAGGGCGAGATTGCCGCTGATGGCGCCGAGCGCGCCGGTCAGGTGCCAGGCGCGCAGATCGAAATCCCGGACCGCGGCCTGACCCTCCCAGTGCCAGTCGTGGGTCAGATCGAGCATCTCACCCGTGAGATCGCTCTGGAAGGGCGTGAGAATCCGGGCGCTGATCCCCAGCCGGTCGAGATCGCCCGCGGTCTGCGCCGCGACCGTCCAGGTGGGCTGACCGCTCGGCTCCCAGGAGATCTGTCCCCTGCCCGTGAGCCGCAGCGGGTCGCTTGCATGCAGGGTGCCGCTGACGGCGAAATGGACCTCGGCCATGCGCAGCCGCGCCTGATAGAAGCGGATGTCGCGGTGCCGCAGCAGCGCCGAGCCGGCGATACGGGAGCCTTCGAGACGAACGCCGTCCGGCACCACCAGCACCGCGTTACCGACACTCGCATGTTTGATGTCGATGGTCAGCCAGCGCGGCAGGAATTCAGGCGCATGATGCGGCCCGGCGGGCCCCGGCGGCGAACGCTTGACCTCGATGTACGCGCTGTCGACCGTCGTCTCGGGCGTGCGGATGATCTGCCAGAGGAGCGGCTCCAGGCGGATCCGGGTGTAGATGCCGCGGAACTCGAGATGCACCCGCTCCTGGTCGATCAACACCAGCCGCGCGCGGGCGCCGCCCGCGACCGTGCCGCTGACCCCTTCGATCCTGACCTCGACGCGGCCGAACCGCTGCGGCAGATGGCCCACCACGAAGCGCAGGCCGCTCTGGGTGTAAAGCACGGAGTAGAGCGCGGCGCACGGCAGGCCGATCGCGATCAGCACGAACAGGGCGATGGCGAGCAGCAGGAATCGGCGCATCGAAGCTACCGCGCTCTCACAGTTTCGGCGAGAAGTTGATGTAGAGCCGGGGACTGCCGGACTGCGACAGCGGCTGTCCGATGTCGACGCCGAGCGTCAGGACCGGCAGGCGGAACAGCAACCCGATGCCGGCGCCGTATTGGATCAGCGGCTCTTTCTCCAGCCTGAGCAGCTGTCCGTCGCTGATGATGGGCACCTCCTGCGTGCCGAAGTGATCGAAGGCGTTGCCGTAGTCGAAGAACAGGGCGAGGCCGAAATGCCGGGGCAGATCGCGATCGAACTCCACCGTCCCGGTGACCACGTCCTTGCCGCCGGCCTTGGCGTAGTCGCAGACCGGCGTGCCGGAAACGCAATACTGCTGCAACGGCGACAGCTCGTTGTATTCGAAGCCGCGCACGCTGCCTTCGCCGCCGGCGAAGAAGCGCATCGCGGGGGGCATCTGGTCGAAGTGCGAGGCGGCGGTCACGCCGACCTCGTCGCGCAGCGACAGGTGCCACTTCGGGGTCAGATCGAGCACCCGCTCGACCTCGACGTGGAGCTGCAGGAAGTTCGCCTTCGAGCCGAAGGCGCCCTGCGAGCCGCGGATCTCGGCGAAGAAACCGTGCTCGAACATGGGCTGGCCGAGATAGCCTTTGGGCACGGACGCGATGTCAACGCCCGGCACCAACATGTCGGCCGTCGGGATGCCGATCGTCACGTCGGTGGAGCAGGCCGTGCCGGTCTGTGCGTCCGGGATGCACGCGTTGGAGGCGTTCAGGGTTCCGGGCACGCCGGTGTCCTCTATCGTGCCGGTGGCGTGGACCCCGTTCACGAACCACACGCTCTGCCAGTCTCCCACGACTCTCGTGATGCTGGGGCCTATCGTCATGGTGCGCGCGTCGACGTCGGCGAGCTGTTGCTGCACGACCGTGCCGGAAAGCGTCAGGTTTTCCACGGCCGGATCGCCGATCGGAATGACGTAGCGGCTCTGCAGGCTGTACTTCGTCACCTGAGCGGCTTCCAGGTCGACGCTCATCTTCTGGCCGTAGGAGTTGATCCGCCTATCCTGCCAGCTGAGGATGCCGCGCGCGCCCGTGTCGCTCTCGTATCCGCCCGCAATGGAGTAGACGTTGGGCCGGTTGGGCTCGGCGCGGATGCTGATCGGAACCGTGTGCTGCGTGTGGTCCGGCGTTCCGGGCAACACCTCGAGGTTGGTGAAGTACTCCGTGTCATCGAGCGCGAACTGGGTGCGCAGGACTTGCGTCAGGTCGAAGGGCTCGCCCTGCCGGTAGCGCAGGAATCTGCGGACCAGCTTCTCGTTGACTGCACGCTGGTCGATGGTGGTCGCGCCGAAGCGGTAGCGCACCCCCGTGACCAGCTCCAGCGAGATGCCGGCGGTGTGCGCGCCCGGGTTGATCAAGAGCACGTGCCGCGTCAGCGTCGCATCGACGTAGCCATAGGTGGCGGCGGTGCGCAGGAGATCGCCCTTGACCTGATCGTATTCGGTCTGGTCGAGCGGCTCGCCGGTATGGAACGGCAGGTGCGAGGTGATGCGGGTGAACAGCCGGCTGGAGGCTCCCGGTCCAACGACGCGGACGTCCACCTGGGTCAGGATCACCGGCTGGCCGGGGTCGATGGTGATCGTGACCTGCCAGTTCCCGGGGCCGGACGCCGTCACGGTGGAGCGGACCTGCGGCTGGAAGTAGCCGAACGGCTGCAGTGCCGATTGCACCTCTCGCGCAATGCGGTTTTGCAGCCTCTCGACGGTGTCGGGGGTGAGATCCTTGCTGTGCTGGTAGCGGGAGAAGCTGAGATAGGCGAGCACGTTGCCGCGCAGCGGGTCGTTCACGCCCTTGACGGTGATCGCCACGTCCGCCCGCGCCGGCGGCGCGGCGAGGACCCACGCGAGCAATGCGAGCACGCCCGAGGCTTGCCATAGCGGCCGAGCCCCGCGTAACCAATTACATTGCGCCATCTATGCGTGCGACGAACCCGGGTGAAACGCGGATTGTAGACGTGACCCCCGCGCGGGGTCCCAGGTTCCGCGTTCCCTGGGCCCGCCTATACCCACTCCCCCGGCCCGAGGCGGTATTCGGTGTCGCCGCAGCGGCTGCCGTGCGGGTCGAAGCGGCGCTCGGCGAGGAAGGTGGCGCCCGCGGGCTCGATGGCGAGGACGGTGGAGCAGCGGGTGCCATAGCCCTCGTGCAGGACGAAGGGGGCGGACAGTGCCCGTTCCCAGTGCGGATCGAGACCGGTGGCCGGCAGATGCTCGTCAGCGGCCGTCGCGCGATCCGCCAGGAGCGCGAGCAGCGCGCCGTCCTCCGCCCGGCCGGCGCTTTGCAGCCAGTGCTCGAAGCCGCGCCGCACCCGCAGCAGCTTTGGCCAAGGGGTGTCGAGCCGCTCGTTCGAGAGGCCGTGAACGCCCGCCGACAGCGGCTGCGCGAAGGGCGCCCCGCGGTTCGAGGCGTACCAGAGAGACTCGCCGTCGGCCAACAGGAGGTTGAATCCCCCATACGCCGCGGCCTCGCGCTCCAGTGCCGCGAGATAGGCGCCCGGGCCGGCTTCGCCGGCGAGATACCGCGGAATCAGGCCGCCGCGCGAGGGAGCCTCGGCCGGCGCCCGGACGAGATCGCGGAAATTGGTGACCACCCCGAAACGCCGGCGGGAGTCGACCCCCAACCAGGTGCCGCCCGCGCGCAGGTCGCGGCCGGCCAGAATGTCGGCAGCGGGCCACCGGGCGAGCGGCGCGGCGGCCCGGTCGTGGTACTCGTCGCGATTGGCGGCGACGACCAGTCGATAGCGGGGGTGTGCGTTCCAGGCGAGAACCAGCAGGCACATGCGTCCTATCCGCCATCCATCCAGGTGGCGATGAGGCGCCTGGAGATCGAATGCACGGGCGGCAGCCCCGCCGCGCCGGCACGGATCTGCGCGCGCGAGAACCAGCGCGCATCCTCGAGCTCGCCGTCGACTCGCGCGGGGGTTCCCGGGGACGCCCAGGCTCTGAAGCCGATCATGATGGAGGCCGGGAACGGCCAGGGCTGGGAGGAGTCGTAGCGGGCACCGGTCACAGGCACGCCGGTCTCCTCCATGACTTCCCGCGCGACGGCATCTTCCAGGCTCTCGCCCGGCTCCACGAAACCGGCGATGGTCGAATAGCGTCCTGGCGGCCATGTCGCCTGCCGGCCGAGGAGCGCGCTCTCGCCGTCGGTCACCAGCACGATGATGGCGGGGTCGAGACGGGGAAAAAACTCCTGCGCACAGCTCTCTGCGGAGCAGCGCATGCAGTGCCCCGCGCGTTGCGCAACGGTCGGAGAGCCGCAGGCACCGCAGTACCGCTGGCGCGCGCGCCAGACGGAGAGCGCCCGCGCATAGGCGAGGAGGCCGGCCTCGTCGCCGGTGAGGAGAGGCGACAGCGGCCGCAGCTCCTCGAAGGATGCGTTCGGCGGCGTTTCCAGGGGAGCCGCGTCCCCGACTTCGACCAGGACGCAGCGCCGCTGCCGGAACCAGCCGAGGAGCACGAGGCGGCTGCGCTCGGCGGCGGCGATGGCCGCGGCCTCCCGGCCTTCGAGAAAGGCGATGCGCGGCTCCGGCCGGGTGAATACGAGCTGCCGCGTGCCGCTGCCCAGCAGATAGAGCGTCTGCGGATCCTCGAGCGCCGCCCGCGCCCAGTCTGCGTGCTCGCGCTCTTCGGCGCGGCGGTCGATGTAGGGACCTGAGAAGAAATTCGGCCGATCCGGGTCCATGCCCGCAGTGTATCAGCGGGCGCCGGCGGTCAGGCCGTCTGGGCCGCGCCAAAAGAGCGGCGCCCGAGCCTGTCGCCGACTCGCCAGAGAAATTCAAAGGCGATGTTAAACAGGGCAACGGCGAAGAGCGCCGCGGCGACGCCCAGCGACCCGAGCACCGGAAAGGATTGGTGCAACGTCCAGACGAATTGAGCGATGCACAGGAAGGCGACGACGTAAAGCGTAGGCTTGCGGCCCGTCCGGTTGACGACGAATGCGCCGAACGGCGCGCCGAGCGCGACCACGGGCGCGGCCGCCAGCCAGCTGCCATACACGCCGGGCTGCACTCCGCCAGAGAGCTCCTTTGTCGCAATTCCGATCAGTGACGTAAAGGCCATGACGATCACGGTCGTCGGAATGGCGACTTTGAGGTCCGCACGCATGAGCAACACCATCATGGCGTAGAGAATCATGTCTATGCCGACGCCCGTGACCGATGCTACGGTCGCGCCCGCGAGCAGGCCTACGGCAAGACCGACGTTGCGGTCAAAGCGATGAGCCGCCGGGGTCTCGCCCTCGTTCCGACAGATGACGTTGGTACGATACAAGTGCAACACGCCGAAACTTGCCCAGATCACGGCAAAAGTCAGTTTGATCGCAATGCCCGGCACATGGGGGGCGAGCAGCAGAACGCCCAGTGGAGTGCCGATCAGTGAGCCCAGCAACGACCAGCGCAGAATCACCCATTCCAACGGCTGGCGGCGGCACAGGATGAAGATGCTGGCGCTGGTCATGCCTATGGACTGAATGGCGAAGCTGAAATCCCGGCCGAGCGTGGCGGGCTGATGGAACAGAAGCACGAGCACGGGGAATCCGATGGTGCCTCCGCCCAAGGGCGTGGAGCCGGCGGCGTAGGACCCGAAGGCCATGGCAGCGGCAATTCCCCAATGGTCTCTCAGCGTGTGCCAGTGGTGGCCTGAAGCGACCAGAAAGAGCCACGTCCCGTAAAATGAAGCGAGCCAGAGGACGAAGAGCCACAATCTGGAGGTTTCGGTAGGACGGGCCGTCGTATGCATGCGTGCGGATACTCTGCTGCGCCGGCGTGCACGAGCCTGTGGGTGCACTGCGCCAGGGCGCATCGCTGACTTCGCAAAGTGGGTTTCCAGCACGGCCCTCGAGCACGTGCGGCACGCCTGATGCTACGACATGCCGGTGCTAGGGAGCAAGTACATGAGTGAAGGATGCCACCACGGGCTCGCGAGGTGCCGCAGGGGGTGTCAATTCAACACCACCAGCAGGTCCTTCGCGTCCACCTGCTGTCCCGGGCTGACCAGCACCTCCGTCACGTCGCCGTCGGCCTCCGCGCGCACCGCGGTCTCCATCTTCATCGCCTCGAGGGT
>JASHVV010000101.1 GCA_030044385.1 Gammaproteobacteria bacterium | reverse complement strand
CTCGCCGCGCGGCGCAAGGCGCTCGAGGCGGCCCACGGCTATCGCTTCCCGCCGTCGCAGACGCCGTGGCAGGAAATCCAGCGCGGGATGGTGGATCAGCTCGGCGACGGCATGGTGCTGAAGCCGGCGGTGAAGTACCAGAAGATCGACGAGAGGTTCGGGATCCCGCGGGACAATCACTGATTCGCGGCGGCGGCCGCCGACCCCGTTCTGGACAGGACCTGTCTGCTGTAAGATTGCCGTATCGAGAGCGCGCCCATGAATGCCGTCATGTCCGAGGACTTCGTCCCTCGCCACCGTTTCACCGTGCAGGATTACTACCGCATGGCCGAAGTCGGTCTGCTCGCGCCGGATGCGCGCGTCGAGCTGATCGAAGGAGAGGTGGTCGACATGGCCCCGCAAGGAACTCACCACGCAGAGGTTTTGCGCCGGCTCGCGCGGCTGCTTTTTCTGGCGGCGGCCGATCGCGTCACGGCGCAATCCCAGTGTCCCTTGCGCCTCGATGATTTCTCCGAGCCGGAGCCGGATTTCGCGCTTCTCAAAATGCGGAGCGACGGCTATCTGACTTCGCACCCCGGCGCCGCCGACGCCCTGCTGGTCGTCGAGGTGAGCCAGAGCTCCCTTCGGTTCGACCGCAACAGGAAACTGCCGCTCTACGCGGGCCACAGGATCCCCGAATACTGGATCGTGGATGTCGCCACCCCGCGGCTGCACGTCTTTCATTCACCGCTCGACGGACGGTACACGCACAGCACCTCGACCGACCGGCCGGCGGTTGTCGCGCTGGAAGCCATGCCACAGCTGCAAATCGACCTGACGGGGCTGTTCGAAGGACTATAGCTTGCAGGGGCACCGCGGCCCCGAGGCTGCGGCCACGCTCGAGGCCAAGGTTCTCCAGGATCGCATACCGCCGTCATTCCGGTGTCACCATCGAGAATAACGGCGTTTCTCGCCGCCAACCTTCCTTTCATGGGTTGACAAGACATCCGAAAAGGGTGTTTCTGACTGTTATTGTCAACGTGATGCTGACGGCACCGGAACACGCCGCGGAGGATGCGGACCATGAGCCTGTTCGATGTGATGCAGGGATTCCTGGAGTGCGCCGCGACCGACTCGCCGCCGCCCGATCGCCTGGGCGGAGAATTCGTCAAGGTGTCCGAGTCGTTGGGGTTTCGCTATGTCGCCTGCTGCTCGCACGTCGACCCGTTCCACCCTCCACGGGAAGCGGTCATGCTGCATAACTATCCGCGAGGCTGGGTGCGCACGTTCAGCGAGGCGAAGCTGTACGAGATCGACCCCGTACTGGAGCGCGCCAGGACGTACCCATTCCCGTTCTTCTGGGACACTGCTTTTCAGGCCGATTCGCTGACTCGCTTGCAGAAGATGGTCCTGGCCGATGCGGCAGGCTATGGCCTCGCCCACGGGTACACGATGCCGCTGCATCTGTCCTGGCTGCCGGGCACGTTGCGGGCCTCGTGCTCGGTCGTTCCCGACGGTGAGCGCGTCGATACAACAAGCTACGTCGTCATCGAATTGCTTGCGAGGTACTTCTACTTCCTGGTCTCGCGTCCGCACGCGCCATGGCTCACGCCGCCTCGCGAGAAGCTGACACAGCGCGAGCGCGAGTGCCTGGCGCTCGTGGCGCGAGGCAAGCACGACTGGATCATCGGGCGGCTGTTGAGCCTGGGTGTACCCACGGTGCATACCCACATCGAGCACGGCAAAGCGCGTTTAGGCGCGACCACGCGTCCGCAAGCGGTTGCGCAGGCGTTGATGACGGGTCAGCTCACCTACGGAGAGCTGACCCGAAGAGTCGATGTTGATCCCGTGCCGCCGGATGACACCCCGCCCACCGGCCGACGCTGATTCCAAGCGCCCCTGGCAAAATCCGTGCCGCCGAGTGCCACTCGCCGCGGAGCTCCCCTCCTCTATTTAGATGATTGGCGCGGGGGGATTTTTGCGGCATTTTTTGTCCCCTGGGACTTGGAGCCGTGGAGGAACCCGTGATCGTCGTCGTCGATGCCGGAAACCGCGGGCATTTCGCGGCGGACATCTCGGCCATGCACCGCCAACGCAAGGCCGTATTCGTCGACCGGGCCGGGTGGAAGGTTCCCGTGGTTGCGGATCTGGAGATCGACCGCTACGACCTGTTGGAGGACACCCGGTACCTGCTGGCCAAGGGCGAGCCCTACGGACCGCTGCTGGCGTCGGCCCGCTTGCTCACGACCGCGGGGCCGCACCTGATGCAGGAGCTGTATCCCGCCTCCTATCGGGCTGCTCTTCCTTCCGGCCCGGGCGTCTGGGAGATCTCCCGCTACTGCACGGACCCGGGGATCCGCGGCCGAAGCAAGCGCCTGGGCTACCTCTGGGAGACCATCTGCGCCGTCATGGAGCTCGGCATGGCGCACGGCATCGATCGGGTGATCTTCGCCGCAAATCGGGCGCTGCTGCCCCTGGCCCTGGAATGTGGCTGGGACGCGGCAACCGTCGGGCCGACCCTGACCGATGGCAATGACGAAGTCACGGCTGTCGTCGCGGTGGTCACTCCGGAGGGCCTCCGGAACGTGCGTGACCGGCATGGGGAGTGTCAGGAATTCTGTGTGAGAGCCGGTTGCATCGATCAGTCATTCATCGCAAATCGGTCAGGGAACTGGATGGCCAATTGCGCCTTCGCAGCTTGCCATGCGATGGGCGGCCGCTTCCAGTTTTCCGTGATGGTACGCAGCGCGAGCCAGATGAGCTTAAGGGCAGCCTGATCGCTCGGGAAGTGCCCTTTG
>JASHVV010000010.1 GCA_030044385.1 Gammaproteobacteria bacterium | reverse complement strand
GCACGGCCGAGACCAGCGCATCCAACACGGCGCAGTTGGCCCGCAGCGGACTCGCCAGCATGGACGAGTAGGCGTCGGCCCGAGTCTCCTGGAAGGACATCGAGCCGCTGGTCTGCTCCGAGCGGCCGAGCAGATCCACCAGGATCTGCGTCGCGGTGTCCTCGTCGCGGCCGATGAGGGCCGCCTGCAGCAACAGGGCCTTGCCGAAGAGACTGAGTCGCGTGAGCTGCGGGATCCACGCGGCGGCGGCGGCGCGCGGCGGCTGACCCTCCTCGGCCAAGGCATCCATGGCCACGACCTGCAGATCGAGCCAACCGGGCGCCGAGCTCTCGGCATCGACCTCGAGAATTTGGCTGTGTAGATACGCATCCAGCGCGGCGCGCACCTCGGCCGGTGCCGGATGCCCGGCAGCCGCGAGCCAGTCGAAGGCCAGCGCGGTGTACGCGGAGAGATAAGGGCTGACGAATTCGTCGCGCGGGATCAGAAAGGCCATGCCGCCATCCGGCGCCTGGAAGTCGGCGGCGTGCTCGAGTGCGGCGTCGATCTGCGTCGCGGCCCCCGGCCAGCTCACCGAGCTGGGAAGCGCGTCGCGCAGCTCGAGGTAATCGGCCGCCATCACGGCGCGGCTGAGGTGCACCTCCCAAGTATCGAGGGGGTCCCGCCACATCGAATTGAAAGCCGCCGCCAGATTGCCGAGTGCCGTCGGCGCCAGCTCGACCACGACGCGCCCAGAGCCTGCCAGCGCCGCGGCCGGCAGATCGATCGGGATGTTGGCGGCGGCACCCGTGAGGCTGCCGTAGCTCGCCGCGGTGGATATCGTGCCCACCGTGCCAACCGGAATGATCTTGCTTAACGCATCTCCCAGGCGGTCCGACTGCGCGGTGGCGAGCAGGTGGATTCCACCGTTGTCGCGCGCGGTCAGGTCGAGCCACGCCAGACTGCGGGCATATGGACGTAAATCTAGCGTTCGAGCGGCGGACCCTTGCGCCGCACCGGTAGCGTCGATGTGGACGCCAATGCTGCGGTCATTGCCCGTGCGGTTGGTGACGGAGAATCCGGCATCGAACTGATCGCCGACTCGCACGATGTTCGGCAGAGCCGGATCGAGCTCGATCGGCAGGTTGACGCGCACCGTTGTCTGGCCAAGGCCCATCGCGGGCCCGCTGGTGAGCGCCATCACGACCACGCGCCAGCCAGTCAGGTTGTCAGGTGTCTTGAACGCGAACGTGACGTCGCCGGAGGCGTCCGTCTCAAGAGTGGGGTTCCAGTAGGCGGTGGACTCGAACACCGACCGTACCGGCAGCCCGCTGCCGCCGTCTCCACCCGGTGTCTCGCCCTTGCCGAGGTGCGGAGTGCGCACGGTCGTGATGAGCTGCGATACGAGACTGTAATCGAGCATGTCCGGTCCCTGTGGCGGGGCATAGAACGTGCGGCGCGGGTCGTAGTAGTGGCTGCGCCCCTCGAGCAGATCGAGCACCGCCTCGTCCACCACCGCCACGATCACGCGTGTATGGGAGACCGCCCGGCCGTGTGCATCTCGCACTCGTACGTGTACGGTTACGCTCTGCCGGGGTTTGTAGTCGGTGTGCGCGGCCGCCACGGCCACTGACAGCGAGCTGCCCTTTCCTGTCACCGGCAGCGCCACATAGCCGAGCGCCAGGGTCGGCCGCCCGAGATCGGCGGCGTTGGGTGGGCTCACGCGCGGCGAGAAGATTCCGACCGAGAGATAGGCGCCCGGGAAGAAGGACCGCTGGATGGGAATGCTCAGGACCGGCGTGCTGCCGGAGAGGGTCACGAGCTGCTTCCAAAGGACACCGTAGCGCTCGACCGATACCAGCGCCTTGGCGCCGGGGTAGGGGTTTTGCACCAGGACGCGCGCGACGTCTCCGACGTGGTAGGTCGATCGATCGGGCACGAGCTGAACGTGCGTGCCGGTCTTCCACAGAACCTCGCCCGGCCCGATGGACCATGCCTCGAGGATCGTCTGCTCCAATCGGCCGCGGGTATCGGCTACCGAGCCGATGATGCGGTATGTGCCCACGTGTTTCGGAGTCAGCCGGCATCCCCCAGGCGCGTGGGCCGAGACGGCTGTGCAATTCGCTTCGTCAATCCAACTCTCGCTCTGCAGTGGCGAGAAACCGCCGCTGCCGTTTGCCGTGTCGACCACATTGAGCTTCTGTCGCTGCAGCAGGATGTGTACGGGTGTGCCGGCGACAGCGTGCCCGTCGGGGCCGACTACCAGGAAATGCACGTCGAACGGCTGACCGGAGCGCAACAGCCAATCGTCGAGCCTCAGTCCGACGAAGCGATCGCGCGCCGCCCAGACACCCTGGGCGCGGTCCGCCACCCACGCCCCGCGCGCCGACTCGACCGCGGCCTGGACGACCAACTGCCCATAGACGATCGGCACCGCTTCCGGCAGCCGGCCGGACGCGCGTGCGCCGCCCTGGTCATCGAGCGTCGCCGTCTGCTCGCTCAGAGTCGCCGACACCGGCGTGTCGGGAGGGTTCGCGTCGAACGAGAATCCCGCGGCCACGGGATCGTCCGGTACGAAGGGCGCGGCCTGGACCAGAATCGTCGTGCGCACCGGCGCCCGGGTATACGGCCCTCCGGAGTGCAGTGTCGCCCACACCTGCGCGCGATAGGAGTCCCCCGGTCCGAAAACACTGCCCGCAAGCAGCGTGCGGACCTGGAATGAGGCCGGCACGAACTCCGTGACCAGGAACCGTCCGATCTGGCGGCTCTGAGTGTCCCCGCTCACGGTCCAGGAAAGCGTCATGTCGTACCAGCCCATGGCCGCGCTCCTGGGCAGATACAGATCGCCGTGCAGTGCGCCGAAAGGCGAGAGCCGTACGTCGGTCTGTGTCAGAACGCTCCTGCCGGTGCTGTCGCGGATCGTGAGCGTGAAAGGCAGATCGGGAGCGGGGGTCAGCGAGTCGCTCGCCATGCCGCGAACGAACGCGGCGTACTGCACCGTCGCGCCGGGCCGATACACTCCCTGCGCCGTGACGCCCCAGGCGCGCAGATGCCCGTATCGGGGCAGCTCGCGATCCCAGAATGCGCCGCCGCTGACGCTGCCGATCCAGCGCAGGTAACTCCATTCGAGCGGCAGCAGCGCCATGTCGGAGCCCTTGACTGCCGTGACGTACCATGTTGGCGCCAGAGGCGCGTAGCGTTTCATCCACCCATCGCCGAGCGTTGCGGCGCCCGGTAGCACCGCCAGCCCGCTCGCGTCCGTCACCGCCGCCCCGGTGACCGCACTCAACCCGTCAAGCGAGTCTCGCGGCGCGGTGGCAAAGCGCACCTGGACGCCGGATACGGGCGCGCCCGTCGCGAGCGACACGACCCACACCAGAGTGTCGAAGTGTCCGACCTTGGCCAATACTTCCCACGGGGTCACTTCCGCAAACACAGGTTGACTGCTGCTCTGGTACCACGCGTTCCCGATGGGCGGGTCCCAGCTCAGAGCGCCCGAGAGAGCGCCCGGGCGGCCGTCGAGATCGGCCCGGACCCCGAGCGACACGGCTAGATCGCGGTCTTGCGGCGGGCTCTCGCGATACGGCGCGAGCAGCGATTTCGACACCGGCGTCGGGACGATCGCGGACGGGCCGCTCTCGAGCGTCGCCGCGCTTACCCATTCGTAGCTGAAGTCGAGATGCTCGAGGTTGGCGAAATACACCGGCAGGACGGTCTTCTCACCCGCCTCGAGCACACCGCCTGGCGCGCCTAGCGCGACGGACGGCGGCAGATGTCCCGTCGTGAACGTCAAAGTGACGGGCGCGAGGAGCTTGCGGCCGAAGCGGTCGGCGACTCCCGCAGGCAATCGAACCTGGTACCGCGTCATTCCCTTGAAGGTGAACGGCAGATCGAAGCGGTAACTGACCGCGCCGCCTTTTGGGCCCGCCATCGCCGGCATCCATGCGGGAGCGTTCTCCCAGAGCGCCGCGAGCTTGGCGGCGGGAACCGGCGCCGGAGTCCACTTTGCGGCTGCGAGCGTTGCGACAGGAACGGGCGCGCTGAACTCGAGCTGCACGCTGTCGGGGCGGCAGTCGGGCTCGTTCCAACAGGAGATGCCCACGAGCTTGAACGGCCCGAAGGTGGTGAACCGCGTGTTCCACACGCGCCCTTCGGCGCCGGGCAAGGCTCCGGCCGGAGTCACGAGGCCGGGCCCGACCTCGAGTTGGTAGGCGGTATCGGGCGCCAACGGTCGGGAGGGAACCACCTGCCACACCTCTCGGGCCTGGGACCCGGCGCCGGAAGCCGGCCGCGAAGGCTGCGGGTGTGCGATCCACGCCGCTGCGCCAGGCACGCCGGGCAGTGGCAGGAGCAGCGGACCGCGACGGAGCGTCGTGAACGGCTCGGCGCGCGCCGGCACCGATTCGCCGTCATCAGTCGTGTAAGACAGAGCGT
Source organism: Gammaproteobacteria bacterium (assembly GCA_030044385.1). GTDB lineage: Bacteria > Pseudomonadota > Gammaproteobacteria > Steroidobacterales > Steroidobacteraceae > 13-2-20CM-66-19. Next base: position 11,407 of record JASHVV010000010.1, on the reverse strand, counting down.
GTCCGACCGTGGCGGACGTCACGGGCAGCGTGAACCGAAGCAGATAGACGGGCGCCACGGGCGAGCGCCAGCCCTGAAAGAATGCAAAACGGACTCGCGGCGTCTCCGTCGTGAAGGTCGCGTTCTGCGCCTGACCGAGACGCGTACCGTCGAGCGCCACCCAGGACGTATCGAAGCGGATGCGATAGCGAGTGGCAGGGCGGAACCTTTCCTGTCCCGGCAAGCGACAGGCCAATCGCTCGGTGTCGAGCCAGCGCCACTGACACGGCAGCGCGGGGGTGATGGTCACGGGCAGCGAGGCGCTCGGGCGGCCCATCCGTCCGAGCGGAACCATGGCGCGATCGAACTGCACCACGATCTCCTGGCCCGGAGGCACGTCGGTGCCCGCCGGTGTGACATCGAGAATCCTGAGGCCCCCGCCGTCCTGAGCCAGTGCCAAGGCTGGCAAGGCGAGCACCGCCCACAGCGCTCGCCGAAGGACACGACCCGCCGGATTGCTCATCGATGCGGCCCTCCTGTCACCGACTCCTATTGAACACGGGCCTTATGACATTGCCGCGATGCATCGTGGCAAATTGTGGCGCCGCCGCGCGGCGGGAAGGCCGAGCGCGGGCGGCTTACCCCGCCGCGGTCTGCGGACCGGTTTGATTGCGGGCCTGAATCTCGGCCGCCGAGCCGCCCTGGAGGTAGCGCTTCTCCAGCTCCGCCGCCACGAGGGGCCGCGACAGCAGGAAGCCCTGCGCCTCCTCACAGCCGCGTGCGCGCAGCCACTCGAGCTGGCTGGGCCGCTCGATGCCTTCGGCGGTCACGACCAGACCCAGAGTCTTGGCGAGCGAGAGAATGGCGTTGGCGATCGCGGCGTCGCTGGCGGAAGTGTCGACGTGGCGCACGAAGGCCTTGTCGATCTTCAGGCGGTCGGGCGGGAAGCGGGTGATGTAGGCCAGGGAGGAATAGCCGGTCCCGAAGTCATCGAGCGCAATGCGGCAGCCGAGCTCGCGCAGCCGCGCGAGCGCGTGGCGCACGGTGGCGGAGTCGTTGACCAGGACGGATTCCGTGATCTCGATCTCGATGAGCGAGGTTGGGACGCCGGCCGCGGCCGCCTCCATCTCCACGACACGGGCCGGATCGCCGTGCAGGAGCTCCTTGCCGGAGACGTTGATCGCCACCGGAACCGGGAAGCCCGCATCCAGCCACTTGCGCAGCTGCCGGCACGCGGCGCGCACCACCCAGCTGCCCATCTCCAGGATGAGCCCGCTGTCCTCGGCGATCTCGATGAAGCGCGTGGGGGAGACCTCGCCATGCTCCCGGTCGTACCAGCGCAGCAGCGCCTCCACGCCCGAGAGACGTTGGTCGTCTAGGCGGAACTTGGGCTGGAAGAGCAGGTGCACGCGATCCTCGTGCACCGCCCGCCGCAGGCGCCCCTCGAGCTCCAGCCAGTCGCGCAGCCGGCTGCTCATCGCCGGCGCGTAGACCGCGACCGACGCCGCGTTGCCGGTCTTGGCCTGATACATCGCGGTGTCCGCGTGCTTGAGCACCGTGGCGACGTCTTCGCCGTCCTGCGGGTAGACCGCGAGCCCGATGCTCGGCGCCGAGTAGAACTCGAGCCCCTCATGGAGGATGGGATCCTTGAAGGCGGCGCTGCACTGCTCGGCGATCCGCAGGCCGACGGCTCGCGCTTCCCGATGCCGCACCAGCATGACGAACTCGTCGCCGCCGAAGCGAGCGAGCGAAACGTGTGTGCGCGCATCGGACAACCCCTCGATCGAGCGCCGGAGCTTGCCGGCGACCGTGCACAACACCGCATCGCCGACCGAGTGGCCGAACGTGTCGTTGATCCGCTTGAAGCTGTTGAGATCCAGATATATGGCCGCGACCTGCTCCCCGGTGTGCGAGGCCGCCGCGAGCTCCCGCTCCGCCGTATCGAGACAGCACTGCCGGTTGGGCAGTCCGGTGAGCGGGTCGAAGTAGGCCAGGCGCTCGATGCGCTCGGCGGCGGCCGCATTGCGCAGGATGTATTCGAGGCGCCGCGGCAGCAGCGCCCAGTTGACCGGCTTCGCGACGAAATCCGTCGCGCCGGCCTCGAAGGCCAGGCTGATCGCCGTGGAATCCTCGTGCCCGGTCACCATCACGATGGGAGTGATGGCGAAGCGCGGATCGTCCCTGAGCCGCCGGCACACGGCGTAGCCGTCCATGCCCGGCATCTCGACGTCCAGGAGGACGATGGAGGCGCCATGGGCCAGCGCGGCCTCCAGGGCCGATGTGCCGTTGTCGTAAGTCAGCGGCGCAAGGCCCACCTGCTCGGCGGCTTCCGCGAGCAGCAGCCGTCCCGTCTCCTCGTCGTCCGCGATGATCGCCAGGGGTCTTGCCGCAGTCGTGGTCATGCGCTCTCTCTTCGATCGAATGCCGTCAGTTCCGAGATCAGCGCCGGATGGGCCGAGCGCAGGCGCTCGAGCGCGCTCCAGGCCGCCAGGGAGTCGCCGGTCGCGCAGAGCTGCTCGAGCCGGCGTACGCTCTCCGCGAACGCGAGCGCGCCGACGTTGGCGGCGCTCGATTTGAGCTTGTGACAGGTGGCGCGCGCCGCCGTCAGGTCGCCGGCGGTCAACGCCGCCTGCAGCTCGCCGAGTGCGGCGGACGATCCGGTGCGGAACAGCTCGACCAGTTTCGAGTAGATCGGCGTTCGGCCCTGAGGCCCGGAGCCGCGCAGTCGCATGACTGTCGCATGGTCCAGACGCGAGAGATGCTCGACTGCAGGCAGCGCTTGCGCCTGCGCGGGATTGCCGCTCGCCTCGCCGAACGACGCGGCGGCCTGGGTGGTCGCAGCGGAGCCGGTCGATTGTGCGGGAGTCCGCGGCTCTCGCTCGCCCGGTATCCAACGCCGCAGCAGCTGCTCGAACTCCTCCGGCGTATACGGCTTACTCAGAACGTCGTCGATGCCGGCTGCCTCGCAGCGCTTGCGAACCTGCGATGGGCTGTGCGCCGTCAGGGCAGCGATCGGCACGCGTGCGCTCCGGTTTGCGCGGCCCGAGCGCTCGCGCATCAGCCTGGCCGTCTCATAGCCGTCGAAGCCCGGCATGTTGAGGTCCATCAGAATCAGATCGAAGCGCTCGGTCGCACTGCGCGCGAGAGCTTCCGCCCCGTCCTTCGCCCACACGGTCGTGCAGCCGAGAGCTTCGAGGTAGCCGCGGGCGACTTCCGCATTGACCGGTTCGTCCTCCACGAGCAGGACGTGGCCGTCGATGGCAGCGACCGAGCTGCGCGAGCCGCTGCCCGCCGCGGCGGGCGTTCCGGCTGGCTGTGGTTTCGAGGCGCGCAACTGCAGGGGCAGCATGACGTCGAACCTGGATCCCACGCCGGGCGAGCTCTCGACCGTGATCCGGCCCCCCATGAGCTCCGCCAGCTCGCGGCAGATGGCCAGTCCCAGGCCGCTGCCGCCGAATCGCCGGCTGGTCGATTCATCGGCCTGCGTGAACGGCTCGAAGATCTTGGTGACCGTCGCGGCATCCATTCCAATGCCCGTGTCGGAGATGATGATGTGAACGGTCGCGCGATCCTCCGCGGAGACGTCGATATCGGCTTGCACGCGGATTACGCCATGCTCGGTGAACTTGACCGCATTACCGAGGAGATTCATCACGATCTGGCGGATCCTGAACGGATCACCGACCAGCGCCTTGCCTTGCGGTGCGAGCTCCGTGGGAGTCGGCGAACGGACTTCGAGCCGGACTCCCTTGGTGTGCGTGGTGGCGCTGAAGAGCCGGGAGCACTCCTCCAGAATCCGTGCGAGATCGACCGGCAACGTCTCGAGGGCAACCCTGCCCGCCTGGACCCGCGAGAGATCGAGCAAGTCGTTGACGATCCGCAGCAGCACCTGTGCGGAGGAGCGGATCGTCTGCGTGAGACGAGCCTGAGTCGGTGATTGCGGCGTGCGAGCCAGCAGCTCGGTAATGCCGACGACGCCGTTCATCGGCGTGCGCAGCTCATGACTCATTCGGTCGAGGAAGTCGCTCTTGGCGCGCGCGGCGTCGGCGAGCTGGCGATTGCTCTCGGAGAGCTCGCGGGTCCGCGCGGCGACTTCCGCTTCGAGACGCTCGCGCTCGCGGACCTGGTGACGGCGCTCGAGCTGCTGCTTGCGCAGCCGGTGAGCCAGGAAGGCGATCGTCGCCAGAGCGTACAGCACATAGGCCCAGGGTGATGCCCAGGGAGGCGGGTCCTGGTGGAGCGTGATCTTCAACGGTGCGCTCCACACCGAATCGGAGTTGGCGCCGCGGACCTCGAGCACATGGCTTCCAGGGGGCAGATTCGTGAGCGTGATCCGATGTTGGCTGCCGAGGTCGATCCACCGGTCGGTGAGCCCCTGCATGCGATAGGCGATGCGGTTGTGCGCGGGGGAGGTGAAGTCGAGTACGCTCAAGTCGAGCGAGACGATGTTGTCGCGGTAGGACAGCGGGATGCGGGTGCGCAGCCAGTACGGTGTCGCGCCCGGCGCGGGCACGCCGAGGATCTCGACACCGGTGAGCGCGAGGCGCGGCGGCGTCGAGCTCTCCATGAGACGCGAGGGAGCGAAGATGTTGAATCCTCCGGGGCCGCCGAAGCAAAGCCGCCCGTCGCGCAGGCGGAGGTAGGCGCCGGTGGTGAACTCCTCGCCCATGGCGCCGTCCGCGACGTGATAGCTCTTGACGCTGCCGGTGTTTGGGTCGAGCCGCATGAGGCCGGCATCGCCGCTCAGCCAGACTCGGCCGGCCGCGTCGACCAGTACGCCATAGATGGTGTCGCTGGTCAGTCCTTGGCCGATCGAGAGTGTGCGAAAGCGGATCGGCCGAGCCGGGTCGCCGGCGGTTCCAAGCGCCAGGCCGCCGCTGCTCGTGCCGATCCAGACGCGGTCCTGGGAGTCCACCGCAAGGTCAAAGATGGTGTTCGACGGCAGGCTGTCCGGGTCATGCGGGCGATGACGGAAGACCTCGATGACCGTGCCGTCGGGCCGGGCGAGGTCGACGCCGGCGCCATCGGTTCCGATCCACATGTTGCCCCGCGAATCCTCCCCGAAGGCGGTGACTCTGTCGCCGCTCACCGCTCCGGGCGCCGATCCGTAGGGAAGCTGCCGCACCGTCCCGGTCGCCGGATCGATGATGTCGGCGCCGCCGCCGAAGGTGCCGACCCAGATCTGTCCGTTGCGGGCCTGAAAGATCGTCATGATCCCGGGGGCGCTCAGAGCGTGCGGGTCGCCGCGTGCGACCGGAATCCATCTGAGCTTGCCGTCGCGACCGAGAATGGCAATGCCCCGGTCCATGGTTCCGATCCAGAGCCGATCGCGCCGATCCTCGCGCAGCGACATCACGCGCCCGTGATCGAGGGCCTGGAGCCGGCCGGTCAGGGCGCCAAGATCGACCCTGCGCCCGGTATGCGGGTCGTACTCGACCAGTCCGCCGCCCATCGAAGCGATCCAGACTCGAGCGTCGGGCGCATCAGCGAAGGCCGTGACAAACCGCCCGTCGAGCCAATCGGGCCGGCGGGCGCCGAGCTCGGCGCTGCGGGGATCCCAATGGCCAACGCCGCCCGTCGCGGTCCCGATCCACACCAGCCCGGTTGAGTCCTGATAGAGTGACAGGATGGAGGAGTTGGGCAGCGAATGGGGATCGTCGCGCTCGTGAGCGTAGTGGATGAATGTCCCCGTCGTGCGGTCGAGAAGGTCGAGCCCCGCCGCGGTTCCCACCCAGAAATGTCCTTGCCGGTCCTCGAGAAGAGCCTGCACTCTATCGCTCGCGAGCGAGCCCGGCTCATTCGGGTCGTGGCGGAAGACCTGTATGACGCGGCCGCTGCGATCCATCAGGTCGAGGCCGCCGTGCAAAGTGCCGACCCAGATAGAGCCGCTGCGGTCCTCGAGCAGCTGCGTGACGGAGCTTCCGCTCAGGCTGTGCGGGTCACCGGCGAAGTGGCGGAAATGACGGAACGCACGCTGCCCGGGCTCGAGCTCATCGAGACCCTGATCGGTGCCGATCCAGAGATCGCCGGCGCGGTCGAACGCGAGGGCGGTGACATCATCGCTCGTCAGCGATGCGGGATTTGCGGTGTCGGTTCGCAGGTGCTGGATGCGGCCCGACCGGGGATCGAGGACGTCCAGCCCCTCGTCGGTCGTCCCGATCCAGACCCTTCCCTGTGCATCGATCGCCAGTGCGAGTACCTCATCGCTCGCCAGGGAGGTTGGATCGTCGGCCTCATGACGATAGACCGTGAAATCATTCCGCGACCGGTTCCAGCGGGCGACACCACCGTTCCTGACGGCGATCCACAGGTCGTGGTGCGGTCCTTGGACGATCTGCGAGATGTAATTACCCGGCAGACCGTGCTTCAGTCCGGGTGAATACCCGTATCTGACCAGATGCTGGCCGTCATAGCGCACGAGACCGTCTTCCGTGCCGAACCACATGAAGCCCTGCGAGTCCTGCAGCACGGTGTGGACATTGCCCTCCGGCAAGCCGTCCGCGGTGGTCATGTTCGTCAGATAGAGCGGCGGAGCAGTGGCTGCGGCGGCCACCGAAGCCGCGAGCAGCCATGCTGCTGCGCCGATGAGGGGTCGGCTCGGAGGCCGGGCACGCGTGCTCGCGGTCACGGCGCTCCCCTATCGGCTACTGATTGGGTACCCACGGCTGGATGGGCGCCGCCGCCGTCGAGGCAGGGGGGCTCGAATCATTCCACCAGGGAACCGACGAGGTCCACGCGTAGTTGCTGGTCCAGGCATAGTTGCTCGTCCAGGCATAGTTGCTGGTCCAGGCGTAATTGCTCGTCCAGGCGTAATTCTGCGACCACGCATAGGAGAACCCCTGGCTCCAGGGGTACGCGTCGCTCCAGCTGTAGCCCTGAGTTCCCGGGTACGAGCCCGACCAGCTCAAACCGTCTCCGGGCTCGGCGGTACCCGGCGTCGCGGACCCCATGTTCATGATGTAGTAGTTGCCGCTGGCGTCGCGGTTGGCCGGTCCGTGGAAGTGCTCCGTACCGGCGAGATCGGCGCTGATGTCGAGCCCCACGTTGGCGCAGTCCGTCGCCGAGCTGTTGACGGCCGCGACCGCATCAATGAGTCCGGCGCCTTGCTGGAAGACGCTGTAGGCGAGTGTCCCGGCAGACGTCACGGCGGGACGGGCGGAGGCCATCAGGCGGCATTTGACCTCGTCCGGCGTGAGCGACGGATCGGACTGCAGCATCAAGGCGACCACACCGGAGGTCACCGCCGCCGCCTGCGACGTGCCGGACATCGTGAACAGGTCCTCGGCGACGTCCATCGAGTCAGGATCGATGTTCGCCAGATAGCTGCTGCTCGCCATGGAGCCGACCATGTGGCCGCCCGGAGCGACGACCTCCGGCTTGACGAAACCCTCGTACGTCGGGCCGGTCGAGGAGAACGACGCGAGTCGCCAGTCCGCAGGGTTGTACGGCTCATAGTTGTCCGTGAGCGCGCCGACCGTGATCACGTAGGGCACGTTGCCGGGTACGTCGACCGTCATGGGGCTGGGGCCCTCGTTGCCCGATGCCACGACGACCACGATGCCCGCTTGCCAGGCTGCCATGACCGCCTGATCGAGCGGATCCTGCCAGTAGAACGACTCCGGCGTGGCGCCGATCGACAGATTGAGCACGCGGATGTTGTACTGCTCGCGGTGCGCGACGATCCAGTTGATGCCGGCGATCACGTCGGCATAGGTTGCTTCGCCCTCGCCGTTGAAGGCTTGGACGACGACGAGATTGGCCTGCGGCGCGACGCCGAAGTACTGGCCGGCAACGTTCTGCGCGCCGCCCGCAGCAATGGAGGTGACGTGCGTACCGTGGCCGTAGGCATCGCCCGTCACCGGGCTCGAGCCGCCGTCCACGACGTCAACGGTCGCCAGAATGCGCGAGCCATAGCTCTGCAGCACGTCCTGCCACAGACCCGTGTCCAGTACGGCGATGGTCACACCCTTGCCCGTGATGCCGGCCTGCTGCAGCGCCGGCGCGTCGACTACCGTCGGGTAGTTGGTCTCGTAGGTCAGGGGAGTCGCGAGCACGCCCGTCCCATCCTGCAGGGGCGCGGCGGCGCTCAGCCCCGAGACCACCGGGCTGGTCACGGAGCTGACGACCGGATTCGTGGTGACAGTGGAGAGGACGGGACTTGCGACACCGTCGGTCACCGTCGTCACCACGGGGCTCGTGGCGAGTGTCGAGTCCGCGGAATTCAGCGTGCTGCTGGCGGTCGTCGTGAGCGTGCTCGTGAGACCGGACAGGAGTCCCCGCGTGCTGACCGACCGATCCGCGAAGAGCTTCACGGCGGGCAGGCCGCGCAGGAGCGCCGCCTGATGCGCATCGAGACTGGCCGCAACGGCGTGGATGATCGGGAGCTGGCGCTCGATCTTGCCATGCACCTGCAGTACGCGGGCGCGGGCGGCGGCGGAGGTCGGGGCTTGCACGATGTACAGCCTCGCGGCGGCGCTCACGCGCGGTGCAATGACGCCCAGCGCGAGAGCGAGCAGCGAAATCGGCAGGAGGCGTGAGATGCGCATGGCAGTCGGCTCGTTTTTGGGGTTCCCGTTGCTGCGCATTCTCGGGTTTGTGTGACCGAGGTCGCAGTCGAGGTGGCCGCATCGAGCCGTGCGGCGGACGTGACTTCCGTCACATAACGGCCGGTCAAATCGGCGGTCGCGTTATGTCCAGCTCGTCGTCACGATAGAGATCGCCGCTGCCGTAGGCGCAGCCGAGGTCGAGCAGCGCGTCCCGGGTCTCGGCGTCATCGACGCCGGTGGCGATCGGGATCCGCTCCAGAGCAGCGGCCATCTCGATGCCGGCCCGGCAAACCCTGCGGGCGATCGGATCGGTGCGCAGCGCGGCCACCCACGCGCGGTCGAGCTGCAGGCCCCAGATGGGGGCGCGGGCGAGCGAGTCGAGCGAGCCCACGCCGCGGGCCAGCTCGTCGACCACCAGGCGCACGCCGAGGCGATTGAGCGCCTCGGAATGCGCCCGCTCCCGCGTGATGAAGACCTTCTCGGCTATTCTGACTTCGAGCCGCTGCGCGGGCACGCCGCCTTCGCCGACGAGCCGCGCGACATCCTTTACGAAGTCCTCGTGCAGAATGTGATGCCGCAGGGCGCCGAAGGAGACATGGACCTCCGGCGCGCAGCGCGAGGCGAGTACCGCGAAGTCGTTGCGCAGATGCGCGAGGACGGCTCGCGACAGCGCGGTGGCGAGGCCCGTGGCGGCGGCGACGCGCAGGAACTCCGCCGGACGGATTTCTCCGCGCAGGGGGTGTTGCCAACGGAGATAACCGACGCAGGCCGCGAGCTGCCCGGTCTTCAGATCGTGGCGGCCGGTGTAGCGCAGGCGGATGTCGCCGTTGGCGATCGCATCGCGCAGCTCCCGGGTCAGGTCGATGCGCGCGAGCGCGCGCAGCTTCATGGTGTCGGTGAAGAAGCGGATTTCCTGCCCGGAACCGGCCCGGCGCGCCTCCATGGCCGCGGCTCGCGCCTGCTCCAACAGGAGCTTCGGCGTGGAGGCGTCCTGTCCGAGAATCGCAACGCCGGCATAGGGCGTCAGGTGGAATTCGGCATCTCCGGTGCGGATCGGCTCGCGCAGGCTGGAGCAGATCCTGGCGAGACACGCCTCGATCGGCTCCCGGTCGGCGCTCTCGAAGACCAGGGCCAGCAGGCTCTCGCCGAGCTGCCCGAGGTACCATTGCGGTCCGCCGCCGCCGGCGGACACCGCGCCCTGCGGCGGCGGCGGGAGCCTGCGGATTGCCATGCTCGTGACTTGCTCGGACACCTGCGACGCGAGCACCTGGGCGATATCCGTGACGCCGTCGATATGGATCACGGCCAGCGCGAGGGGCGTCTCGCGCATGGCGGCCCACGATGTCGACTCCTTGAATCGCTGTAGAAAGCCGCGTCGGTCGAGATGCGGTGGGGGGCGTGCGCCGGTATCGGAGATATCGTCGGCGGGCGCGCTGTCGACCCTGCGGACGATGCACACGGCACGGTCGGGACCTCTGGGCGATGCCTGTGCGCTGTATTCGATGCGATCCTCCGTGAAGCGGGCCTCGGCCGTCGCGCGTTGCGTGATCGATTTGCGCGTGAGTTGCCTGAGCAATGCCGCGACGGAGGCCGGCCAGAAGGCCTCCAGAGGCTTGCCGGTGGCGTCGGCGGGCGGATTCAGGAGGGCCGTGTCGCGGCCGCCGCCCTGCGCGAGGAGGACGCCGTCCCGTCCGACGATCAGGGCGAGATCCGGCAGCGCCGCCAGCAACAGCGCGGCGCCGTCACCTTCCGGATTAAGTAAGATCGCGCGGGCAACCGGTCTGTGGCTGACCATGATCCGCGAAGGGTAGTCTTTGCAGGCGGACCCGGTCCGGGACGCAGCTCGCGATTGGCTGATTTCTCAGCTTCCGAGCAGGCTCTGGACCAGGTCGATCGCGCAAGTCAGCCTGCCGTGGCCGCCGCGTCCGGAGTCGAGGGCTCCTCCTCGACGGGCGCGGCCGCCAGCCTGTTGAGCCACGGCACGAGCAGTGTCGCGATGACGGCGGCCACGAGCGCGCCGACGGCCAGCCAGGTGAAGAGCCGGGTATAGATGGGCAGGGTTTCCAGAGCCGAAGGCGTGCCGGCGGGAATGCTCGCGAGGCTGGCGATGGCCCCGCCGGCATAGAGGCTCAGGCCCATCCCGAGGAACCAGCCGCCCATGATGACTCCGCGTGAGCGTTGCGGAACCAATTGCGACACCATGGAGAAACTGAGCGCGGCGATCAGCAGCTCACCCAGCGATTGCGCGCCATAGCCCGCCACCAGCCACCACGGCGAGGTAATGCCCTGATTCGCCGTGACGCGACTCGCCGCGTAGAGGAAGAATGCCGCCGCGAGCAGATAGAGGCCGGCCGTGAACTTGCCGGCGATGGAGAAATCGCCCCGGCGGGTCTTCGCCATCCGGTCGTACAGCCATGCGAGCGGCGCCGCCAGCACCATCAGCCAGAACTGGTTGAGGTCCTGAAACTGTGCCGCCGAGACGCGCACGCCGAGCAGGGAGTGCCTCACGTTGCGCAACGCGAAGAGCGTGAGCGACGTGTAGATCTGTTGGTTGTAGACGGCCCAGACGATCGAGATGAGCGTCAGGACGATGCAGGCGATCGCCCGATTGCGGCCGCCGCCCGCGCTCTGCGTCAGCAGGCGGGCGAAGACGTAGATGAGGAGTGCCGCGGCCAGGCCGACCACCGCCAGTGTCGCCGTGTGATAGCGGATGATCTGCGCCAACAGGCCGGCGACCGGCAGCGCCAGCACGATCACCGCGGCCAGGATACCCGGCTTGAGCGGGGCGAAGTCGGGCTCGGCGCCGTAGGGCCGCAGGTAGTCGCCGATCAGGCCGTAGTTGATCAATGCCAGCGCCAGACCGATGGCGCTGACGCCGAAGG
>JASHVV010000100.1 GCA_030044385.1 Gammaproteobacteria bacterium | reverse complement strand
TGCACCGCGCCCGTGTTCTCCGCATTGCCGTCCATCTGCACCAGGTTGTTGACATTGAAACGCCCCTGCAGATCCTCCAGAGAGGCCTGCAGGATGACGCCGGGGAGCACTTCCTGGGGAGCGAACGGCTGGCTCCACGGCTGGCCGGGATAGATGTACGGGGTGTTCTGACTCACCGTCTGCTGCAGGCCGTAGGCCGCAAGCGCCTCCGCGCCCTGGGCGACGAGCAACGCCTGATCGAAGTCGAAGCCGGCGGCGGCGCGGCGCACGGTCATGGCGTTGTCGTAGGCCATGCCGGCGGCAATGATGGTACCCAGCGCCACCAGCAGGATCGCGACCAGGAGCGCGATGCCGCGCTGACGCCGGCGCGACGCTGCGCCGCCGTCTCTGCGGCGCCGGCGGGCGTTTCGCGGGACGGAGCGTGTCAGGATCACTGGGCGATCTCGAAGATGCGGGTGATCTTGCCCCATTGCCTGGTATCCAGCGTCACCTCCACCGCCATGGGCCGTTGCCGGTAAAAGGAATCCAGACCCTGGCTGCTCGTGCTGACACCCGGCCAGATATCGACCCAGGTGCGCGCCTGCGGCTGCAGGTAGCGGAAGGAAACGCCGAGCACGTGCTTCAGCAGGTTGCGCTTGACGGGAGTGCTCGAGAGCGTGGCGTCGAGCACGTTCCAGTGCTCACGCACCAGGGTGCCGTTGTCGAGAGCATAGGCGACCCGCTCGAGCTCCGTGCGCTCGATCCCGGTGGGGTTGCTCCAGCCACCGCGTGTCAGGACGACCAGCGGGGCGGGCCCGGAGGTATCCGAGCTGTCGGAGCTGTCGAAACTGTCGGAGCTGTCGTCCGAGCTGTCGGAGCTGCCGGACAGGGGGCTGCCCTGCAGGCACGGCAGATAGCCATTGCCGTCCAGCGAGCGTACCGGCCGCGGCGCCAGCTGCACGAAGTCCTGCTCCATGAGGCTCATGGCGGTCTGCAGCTGCAGGATCTCCTTCTGGTCCCGGCGGATGGAGCCGCGGCTGAGCAGCGCCTGATTGATGGCGCCGTAGCCGATGGCGAACATGATGGCCGCGATGAAGAGCGCGACCAGCAGCTCGATCAGCGTGAAGCCGCGGTGTTGGGTCGGACTCATGGCGTGAGGGCGCTGGCGCCGAAAGTCGTCGTTGTCGTCGTACTCGGCGTCGTGCCCTGCGGCACGACGTCGATCGGATTGGCCGACCACTGGAAGAGGCTCTGCTCCGGGATCGTCCCCGGGTCGAGCGCGGTGCTCATGAACCCCGTGACGGTCGCATACCAGCCGCGGTTGTCGTCCGCCTGGCTGTCGGCGGGCCGCACGTCGACCTCGATCTGCACCATGCCCGGTATGCGCGTGGCGGTGACCTTCTGCTGCCACTCCCAGTTGGTGCCGGCGTATTCGAGGGTGTCGTTGCTGGTGCCGGCGGCGGGCGGGGAGCCGGTGAGCCTCACGGTCTCCATGCGATTCAGCGCCACCCACTCGGCGAAGGTCTTCTCCTGCAGATAGATGGCCGTGCGGGCGGAGGAGGTGAGCGCCTCCATCACGGCCGCCATGCCGATCGTCACGATGGCGAGCGCCACCAGCACCTCGATCAGCGTGAAGCCTCTGCTTCTCAAGAGCCGCCCTCGACCATCTTCCGCTTGACGATGTCGCCGTCCTGATTCTCATCCAGGGTGATGCTGCGGCCCGTTGACGGACGCTCGAGCGTGATCTTGAACGTGGACAGGTCGCCGCTTGCGAAGATCATCACCTGCGGGGCGAACGCGGTCGAATCCGAGTCGGAATCGGAGTCGGAGTCGGAGTCCGAGCTGGAGTCGGAGTCGGAATCGGAGTCCGAGTTTGAATCCGAGGCGGAGTCCGAGCCCGTGGGCGGCGGCTCGCCCGCGCTCGAGCTCTTTTTGGCGCCGGATCCGGAATCGGACGCCGGGGGGGTCGGCAACTGGATGCTGTCATTGAGCACGATCGGCCGCGCGTCGACCTCCAGCTTGAAATCGAGCCCGCCGGGCAGCGTCCGCTCGCGCAGGGCATCGTCCTCGAAAACCTGCCGCCAGGCGCCCGTGCGCACGCCGTAGACCACGAAGGCATAGCCGTGCTGGCTGAAGACGATTCCGTAGTTGCGCGTCTGCAGCTCCGCCTGATCGCGCGCGTACTGCATCAGCGACTGCAGCCGCTCGCTCTCCGTCTCGAGTTGCGTGTCCTTGCCGGTGAAATTCATGGTGAGCAGCATCCCCGCGGTCAACACCCCGATGATCACGACGACGACCAGGATCTCGAGCAGCGTGAAGCCCGCAGCGCGCGCCATGTGAACGGCACGTGGACGTGCCCGCCGCTGCAGGCGGCGCCCGACCCTACTGGGTGAGGTTCCAGTTGCCGATGGTCTTGTCACCCGGCTGTCCATCCGGTCCCAGCGTGTAGAGGTCATAGGGCAGGCCGTGCGTGCCGGGATAGTCGTACTGGTAGGGACGTCCCCAGGGGTCCTTGGAGAGCTGCTGCACGTAAGGGCCGTGCCAGTTCGTGACCGAGGGGTCGTTCGGCTGCTTGACGAGCGCGTCCAGGCCCTCGTCGCTGGTCGGATACGACGCGTTGTCCAGCCGGTATTCGGTCAGGGCGGTGTCGAGGCTCTGGATATCCGACTTCGCCTTGGCGATGCGCGCCTCGTCGACCTTGCTGACGACCGTCGGCACGATGATGGCCGCCAGCAGGCCGATGATGACCACTACCACCATGATCTCGATCAGGGTGAAGCCGCCGGCCGCGCGGCGGCGAGGCTGGGGGTTTTGCGAACGGAGTCGATGCATCATGATGGGTTCGTGACTTCCTGCTGCGGCTGCGCCGAGGGGGGCGACGCGGAATCATAACCGCGGACGCAGGCGCTTGGGTTTGCGCGGTTCGACAGTCCTCCGGGAAGCCGGTTCCGGGAGGGCATGGCTATAATCGCCGGAATTTTTTGACCCCGCGAGGACGTAATGACGTTTGGCTGCGTATTTCCCGGGCAGGGCTCGCAATCGGTCGGCATGCTGGCGGCGCTCGCCGCCGCGCCCGGGGCCGATGCGGCGATCCGCGAGACCTTCGCCGAGGCCTCGGTGGTGCTCGGCTACGATCTGCGGCAGGTCGTGGCCCAGGGACCGGCCGAGCGCCTGGACAGCACCGAATGCACGCAGCCGGCCATGCTGGCCGCGGCGATCGCCACCTGGCGGGTCTGGCGCGGCAACGGCGGCGCCGAGCCCGCGGTGGTCTGCGGCCACAGCCTGGGGGAGTTCTCGGCGCTGGTGGCCGCCGGCGCGCTCGATTTCGCCGCCGCCATCGAGCTCGTGCGGTTCAGGGGCCGGGTCATGCAGGAGGCCGTCCCCGAGGGCACGGGAGCGATGGCCGCCATTCTGGGGCTCGAGGAGAGCCAGGTGACCGCGGCCTGCCGCGAGGCCGCCCAGGGTGAGGTCGTCGAGGCCGTCAATTTCAATGCTCCGGGACAGGTGGTCATCGCGGGGGCGCGCACGGCCGTGGAGCGCGCCATCGAAGGGACCAAGGCCCGGGGCGCCAAGCGCGCCGTGGCGCTCCCGGTCAGCGTTCCGGCGCACAGCAGTCTCATGGAGCCGGCCTCCCGGCGCCTCGGCGAGCGGCTGGCCGCGGTCGATTTCAAGCCGCCGCGGATTCGCTTCGTGAGCGCCGTCGATGCGCAGCCGCACGCGGACCCGGAGGACCTCCGGCAACTCCTGGTGCGCCAGCTATCCAGCCCGGTACGCTGGTCGGAGACCGTCCGTGCGCTCGCGGCAGGCGGCGCCGGCACGCTCGTCGAATGCGGCCCGGGAAAGGTGCTGACCGCGCTCAGCCGCCGTATCGACCGCGCCCTCGGGGCGCTGGCGCTCGAGGATGCCGACTCGCTGGCCGCGGCCCTCGCGGCGGTCAAAGCCTGAGAAGCAGGGCCTGAGAAATAGGGGTAGAGAGACATGCTGGAGAACGACGTCGCGCTCGTCACGGGCGCTTCCCGCGGAATCGGGCGCGCGATCGCGCTGGCCCTCGCCAAGGCCGGCGCCAGGGTGATCGGCACAGCGACGACCGCGGAGGGTGCGGCCGCCTTCGCAGCGGCACTGACGTCGCATGGATACAACGGTCGGGGTGCCGCGCTGGACGTCTCCGATGCCGCGTCGATTGACGCCCTCATGGGCGAGCTCGACGCCGCCGGGGAGATGCCGACCATTCTCGTCAATAACGCCGCGATCACCCGCGACACGCTGCTGCTGCGGATGAAGCCGGAGGACTGGGATCGGGTGATCACGACCGATCTGACCTCCGTTTTCCGCCTGTCGAAGGCATGCCTGCGCCGGATGATGAAGGAGCGGCGCGGCCGGATCGTCAACCTGACCTCGGTGGTCGGCCTGACCGGCAATCCCGGACAGACCAACTACGCAGCCGCGAAAGCAGGCATTCTCGGCTTCACGAAGTCTCTGGCGCGCGAGGTCGCCGCGCGCGGCATCACCGTCAACGCGGTCGCGCCCGGGTTCATCGATACCGACATGACCCGGTCGCTGACGGAGGAGCAGCGGGCGGGACTGCTCACCCAGATCCCGGCCGCCCGCCTCGGCGGGGCCGCGGACGTGGCCGCCGCCGTGCTCTTCCTCGCATCGCCGCAGGCAGGCTACATCACGGGCGAGACGCTGCACGTCAATGGCGGCATGTACATGCCGTGAGCGCGGGGGTGTCCCGGGCGCGCGGTATTCACGCCGCCGGCTCCAGGTCTGCCTCCGACCGTTGGGCGCACGCAACACCGGGGCCGGCGCCGGGCTCTGGACTGTTCCGGTTTCCGTCCATGCTCCGGGCCGGTTTCCCCAGGAAAAACAATCACTCAGGGCGACCTCACGGCGACTGGCAGCCCCTGGGGTGTTCCCCTACAATACCGCGCCCGCGCCGCCGGCCTCGGCCATGGCGGCAGGGGAGCGTATTTCCGTATTCCATTCCTAAAACATAAGGACCAACCGCTAATGAGCACAGTTGAGCAGCAGGTCAAAGCCATCGTGG
>JASHVV010000099.1 GCA_030044385.1 Gammaproteobacteria bacterium | reverse complement strand
AGGCAGGGCGTGAGCGGATTCGAGCACTCGATCTCGCTCGCGGTCGGCGTGCGGGTGTTGATCGAGTAGCCGCCATAGAGGGTCATCGACGGCAGCAGCTTGTAGGTGGCCCCGATCGAGGGATTGAAGTGCACGAAGCGGTTCCAGCCCGTCAGGTTGTCGCCGAGCTGATCGACGAGATTGATGTTCGCGACGTTGTATCGCCCGCCCGCGGTGATCGCGAGGGCATCGGTGGCCTGGAACGTATCGGTGAGATACGCGCCGAGGTCTTTGTTGACCGAATCGACGCTCACCGGCACGGGATCGCCGTTGGCGATGGCGGCCTGGGAGTTCTCCGGAGTATCGACTATGAGGTCCGAGGGCTCCACGACGAGGCTCGAGGTGACCAGCCCGATCTGGGCGCCGGTGTAGAAGCCCGTCGAGGCGTAATCGAGCGCGGCCCCGATGGTGAGGTTGTTGGGGCGGCCGAAGATCGAGGCGTCGTTGGAGGCCTGCAGGGTGGCGCCGCGGCCCCAGGCGTTGATCAGCTCGAAGTCGTTCTCGCCGATATAGAGCGTGCCGCCGTCCGAGATGTCCGGCAGGTCTTGTCCCGCTGCGTTCGTGAGCGGTGTGACCCCGTCGGGCTGGCACAAGGTGTCCGGAGTCGTCGTGCAGGACTCGTAATCGGTGGTGTTGCCGTTCAGCACCGACTGGCCGTACTCACGATAATAGAGCACCGTCTGCAGCGACCAGCTCGCCGGCAGCGGGATCGTGCCGTTCAAGGTCACGAAATTGAGGTCGTTGACGTTGGTCTGCGGCCCGGTGAACGCCAGCGAGCGATCGTAGGCCAGCTCCTGCACGGGCGACGGGCCCTGGCCATTCAGCATGTTCTGCGCCCGGGTGTAGCTCAGATCGAAGTCGGCCACGTCGGTGTGCAGGCTGAGCACCGCGTACACGTCGCGGAGCCGGTCGCTCGACATGAAGCGCCATCCCCGCCAGTCGAGGGCGCGGGCGGCGATGTAGAAACCGAGCACTCCCGAATGGCCGCCGTACTCCGCGGTCACGTTCCGCTGGTCGTACGATCCGCCCGAGGCCTCGAGGTCCGCGCCCTGGTAGGTGAACCCATTCTTCATGTTCACCGAGAGCGCCCCGCCCAGGGCGTTGAGCCCGTAGACGGCGCTCGAGCTCACGAGCTCCACCTTGTCGATTGCGTTGGGGGGAATCAGATCCCAGTTGACGGTGTTGCCGAACGCCTCGTTGATGCGCACGCCGTTCTGGTAGACGGCCAGGCCTTCGGGTGTGCCGAGCACGGGGGACGCCTCGAAGCCCCGATACAGGATGTCCGGCTGGAACGGGTCGTCGAGATCGTCGTTGATGTTGATGCTGCTCAGGGTGGTGTCGAGCGCCGTCGTCAGGCTTGCCGTCCCCTGCAGCGACAGGTCGGCCGCCGAGAGCACCTGCACGTTGCCGGGAACGTCATCCAGGTCGACGCCCGGGCCGGGTAGCGGAGTCGTCTGGATGACCACTTCCGTCAGGCTCGCGGGGGTCGGGCCCGGGTTGGGGCCCGGTCCCGCATCGGCCGCGTGAGCGACCGCGCCGAATGCCGCAAATGTGCCGATTACCGTCAGCGCGACGAAGGCGCCGACCGGTGCCTGATCCAAACTCCGCTCGTCGATCATGGCAGGTTCCCCTCCTCTCGCCGGCGGCGCACCCAATGGCGAGCCGTGGTTGGCAGGTCACGAGTGTTTGCTTTGTGGGGAAATCATCGCTGCGTCTGATCAGGACGCGCAAGGGAGTTACTCCCGATAGGATAGGGAGTTTTTCCCGATTTCACGCAGGTGTTAGTAATCGATGCCGCTGTGCCGCTCCTGGAACAGAGCGCGTCTGCCCGCTACCGACGCTCCGAGTCTGATGTAGACTGATCAACAATCGGATACGGCAAGCGACACATCATGGTGGACCCGATCAAGGTTCTGCTCGTCGACGATCACGCCATCGTGCGCGAAGGTTATCGACGACTCCTCGAGAGCGAGCCGAGCTTGCATGTCATTGGCGAGGCCAGCGATGCCGCGCAGGCGTGCCAGAATGCGCGCACTTTGCGCCCGGACGTGGTGGTCATGGATATCGCGCTCCCGGGAATAAGCGGCATAGAGACGACGCGGCGGTTGCTCAAGGACGAACCGCGGCTGCGCGTGTTGATATTCAGCATGTACGACGATGCGGTCTATGCCAGGCGTGCGCTCGAAGCGGGAGCGCTGGGCTATCTCAGCAAGGTGAGCGCGCCGGAAGTCCTGGTGAAGGCGATCTATGCGGTCGCCCGCGGAGAGCCCTACCTAAGCTCCGACGTGGCGGCGAACATCGGGCGATCGGCGACACAATCCGTACGGTCCGATGTCGATGCGCTGACGGCCCGCCAGCTGGAGATTCTGCGACTGCTCGTGCAGGGCGAGACCATCAAGAGCATCAGCGAGAAGCTCGGTCTGTCGGAAAAGACGGTCGCCAACCAGCAGTGGGCCATTCGCGCGAAGCTGGGCGCGAGGAACAGCGCGCAGCTCGCGCGCCTCGCCTCGAAGATCGGATTGAACCGATGAGACGCCTCGGCACCGGCGCGCCGACCGGATGCTGCTGCGCTGCGCGCATGCGAGCGGCCTGAAGTACGGTCGCTAGTGCTTGCCGGCGGCGAGCCAGGATGTTCCGCGGAAGGAATCGGCCACGACCCAGGCGGCGGCGGTGAGCGCCCATGACACCCCGAACTCGCCCCACTGGCCGGCCGACAGTCGACCGGCGAGCGCAAGGGGTGCCCACACCAGCAGCGTGAAGAGACCCATCTGCAGGGCCGACAGCGCGGTGGCCAGGCGCGCCCATACACCGGTGAGCAGGGCAGCGGCCGCCGCGAGATAGGCGCCGCCGGTGAAGTAGGCCCAAAACACGTGTGCCGGCAGCCAGGCGGGCACGAGCGGTGCGGTCAGCTCGAGGTAGGCGAAATGCGAGAGACCGAAGGCAACGAGGGCCAGGGCGTAGAGCAGCCGTGCATGGCGTACGCCATTGCCACCTGCACTCCAGGCGTATAGCACCCATGCGCCCGCCACCAGCACTGCGGTCTCGCCGGCGCTCTGGTAGCTCACCTCCACGAGGGGCGAGGCGATGACGTAGGACCCTTTGACCAGCAGCAGCCACAACAGTAGATAGACGAACAGCACACGGGCAGCGGCCCCGAAGGAGCGCTTGAAGAGCAGGCCCGCTCCGCAGGCGAGCGAGACGCAGGCGCAGAGGTACGCCAGTGCGCGGCGCGCGGGCACTCCCTGTGGAACCGACTGCCAGATCGAGGCGAAACGGCCCGTGACCAGGCCCGTGATGCCGATGCCGATCAGCGTGACCGCAAAGAGCGCGTGGCCGCTGCTTGCGACCCAGACTCCCCGCAACCGGCTCGGCCCTGCGCGCACTGGAATGGCTGCTTCAGATTGATGTAGAGGAGCAACTTACAGCCGCGCCCTGGCTTCATGAAGCGCCAGGCGCGTGTCAGTTATTGATGCCAGAGGGTCGACCGACAGCTCGCGACCCGTTGGACCGAAGGCGAGTCTCAGGGCATGCATGCGGATGTCCATCGGCCAATCCGCCACGCACTGCTCCAGCTTCGGGCGCTCGTCGGCGAAGAGGGCACGAGTCGCTTCCTCATAGCCATCCGTATACCCGGGTAAAAAGCAGAGGTAAATAGAACCCGGATCAATCTCACGGGACGCGATGCTCGGACTGACTGGCGCTACGAATTCCGTAGCAGCTCGGCGACGACTCCGGCCATCTTGTCGAGGATCTGGCGAATGCCTTCGGCGGCGCCTTCCTGCTCTTCCCTGGTGGCGGTGGGGTCGTTGCGCTTGAAGGTGAGCCGGGTTTGGCCGTTGCCGATGTCTTCGAAGAGAATCTCGTCGATGTTGCCTTCGCGGTCCTCGGAAGGGAAGCCGTAGTGCGACGGGTCGACGCGATTGCCGTCGGCGTCAGCGAAGTACCAGAGCCAGACGATCTTCTCGAGGGGAACGATTTCGAGGAATTTACCGCCATTGTAGAAGTCATGGCCGTCGGGCGTGCGCATGCAGTAGGTGAAGCGGCCGCCGACGCGCAGATCGATCCGACAGACGGGGGAGGTGAAGCCCTTTGGGCCCCACCACCGCATCACGTATGCGGGGTCGGTCCAGGCCTTCCAGACGAGCGCGCGCGGCGCATCGAAAACGCGCGTGATGATCTGAGTTTCATTGGCGGCGTTGCCGGGAGTGGCGCGGGCCGGTGCAGCGGGGCTTGGCGTGGCTCGTTCGGGCACGGTCTGTCTCCTCGTTTTTCATTTCCTGCAGGACTGCGTCGAGCTTGTCCAGGCTCTCCTCCCAGAGGCGGCGGAAGTCGATCGCCCAGTCGGCGACGGACTTGATGGCAGCGGGGCTGAGAGAGCAGACGCTCTCGCGGCCGCGCCTCTGCTTGACGACGATGTCCGCGCGCACGAGGCAAGCCACGTGCTTGGAGATCATCTGCTGGGAGAGATTGAAGGGCTGGGTGAGGGCGTGGATGGTGGCCGGGCCGAGCGTGAGCTTGTGCACCATGGCGCGGCGCGTCGGGTCGGACAAGGCGGCGAAAGTCAGGCTGAGACTATCCACAACCATAAGGTAGTGTATTTGAGTTGCGATGTCAAGAGCTCTTGGAGATTTGCGCGGGCCCGTCGGCGACGAGATCGATCGCCAGATCGAAGCGGGGCGCGGCGCGTGCGCGGCAGCGCGCCTTGAGAGATTTCACTGAAAAGTGGATTTTCAGCAAATGCTGAAAGTGGCTATTGAGAAATGCGTAAGTGAGTGACACTTTTTCCGCTTCTTGCGGTCCAAGCACCCGGAATGGTTACATTCGGGGTACTGATGAAGCACGTAGAGAAGCGCAAGGAGCTGGAGCGACGCCGACGACGCGGGGCGAGGCTGCTGGCTGCGGGGCAACCGCAAGCGGAGGTCGCACGGCAGGTAGGCGTCTCACGCCAGACAGTGATGCGCTGGGAGAGGCTGCGCCAGCAAGGCGGACTGCAGGCGCTGCGTCGAGCCGAGCACTTCGGGCGCCCGGAGCGGCTGTCGGAGTCGCAGCGCGAGGAGCTGGTGCGGTTGTTGAAGGCAGGGTCGCTGGCGGCCGGATTTGCGACGGAGCTGTGGACGCTGCCGCGGATTGCGCGATTGATCGAGGAGAGATTCTCGGTCGCGATGGTTCCCTCTTCGGTGTGGCGGCTGCTCGGGCGGCTCGGCTGGAGCGTGCAGCGGCCGAGCGGCCAGGCGCGCGAGCGCGACGAACGGGCGATCCGCACCTGGAAAGCCAAGAGGTGGCCTGCGCTAAAAAAATCGCTGCGCGACAAGGCCGAGTAATCGTCTTCATAGACGAGTCGGGTCTGTCCGAGAGACCTTGTCGCGCGAGAACGTGGGCCCCGAAGGGTGAGACGCCGGTGCTGCAGTACCGCTTCAGCTGGAAGCAGCTCTCGGTAATTGCCGGGATCAGCTACTGGCGCTTTTACTTTCGCCTGTTCAACGGCTCGATCAAGAGCCCGCAGATCGTCGAATTTCTCAAAGCCCTGCAGACGACGATCGGCAAGAAGCTGCTGATCATCTGGGACGGCCTGCAGGCCCACCGCTCGAAGCTCGTGCGCGCCCATGTAGAGGCCCAGCGTGGCCGCATCGTGCTCGAGCGTCTGCCGGCTTACGCCCCGGAGATGAACCCCGTCGAATGCATCTGGGGTTACCTCAAGCATCACGCCATGCCCAACTATTGCGCTACGAACTTCATCGACCTGGCCCAGCGCGCTCGCAGGAACCTGCGCTCGATGCAGCGACGCGCCACGCTCGTGACCGCATTCTGGAAACAGGCGGAGCTGTTTTGATATCGTCACGTACTTACGCAATACTCAATAATTCAGTGAAAGAGACGGAAATCAGGGCCGTCGACGCCCTTCGCTCAGCGCCGTAAACGGCTACAGGTTCACTGCGGAAAAGTTCGACAGCGTGGGAGGCTACGGGCCGACGTGCGTTCGCAAATTCGTCGAGCAGACGGCAATTCTCGGTGATTGCTCACCCGAGCAATGGCAGCAGGGTTGATCATTCGCCATTGCGGGTTCCCCTGGCACCAGCCGCCGCCGCCTCCTTTTCGCAGACGTAAACACCGTGCTTCGTGCGCCCGTACCAACGCTCGCCTTTGTAGTGCCATATCATCGTTGGCAGATTCAGCCAGACGACCGTGTCATGAGGGCAATGTTTCTGGGCCAGTGCTGCCGTCGGAAACTCCTTAAGTTCGGCCGCGTGGCCGACGTTGAGCACCCCGAAAGCAAGCAGCATGACCGTTGCGAAGAAGAGACGGCGCATATTTTCCCCTTATTTCCTAGTGGCAATGGGTCTTGACCGAAACCTGCAACCCGCCCTGGTCCCAATCACGGGTGGCCGCCGTGATGATCCTATACCATCCGCCAGGCTGCCGCAGTTGTCGGCGGCGGCCAGCCCGTCTCACGATGGAAACAGAACTTCTCCTTCATCTGCGCTCACATCGTAAAAGCCCACCCGGTGCTTGATTGCAAGCTCACGCATCAACTTGTGCGCACCCTCTGCCACCGACCACGCAAATGCGGAATAGATCACGTGTCTTCCGATGCAATGGTCAGTCACGGTGGAGTCGTCGAGATCGGACGCGAGTGTGCCATTCATCGGTGGGAAATGCGTTCGCATGTCGTCGAACCAAGCCTGAAGGGACGCCGAGGTGATCGCTGGATCGTTGTACGAGTGACCCTCGGACCATTGGGTTTGCCGTTCGTACCAACGTAGGAAATCAGCGCGCTCCCTCGGAGCAATGTCCGGATCGAACACCATGAGGTCATAGCTCACGAAACACCTCTCCGTTTATTGGCTGAAAAGCTCAGCGCGCGCGATTGCCCCCGTCGCGTGAACGCGGCAACACCGCGCCATTATGGAGCACCCCATAGCAGACGGTCATCAAGGACCGCAAAGGGTTGCTATGGAAAGCTAATCTGAACTTCAAGTGTGGCTCGTGACCAGCCATCGCGCTTTGCCTGATCAGCGTAGCGCAGCCGCAGGGGGCGTTCCTTGAGACGCGTGAGCGGCAGCACGTTGTGACCCCAGGGTAACTGTCCAACGGCCTGTTGGACAATCTCGTCCTCCTTCCAGGCCTCCGCAAAGGCTCGCATGTACATCAGTGGTGGCAAAGCAGCGAGCGCACGCGCAGAGGTATGCCAGCGCCCGGCGGGCGGGCCCGCCCTGCGGGATCGACTGCCAGATTGAGGCGGAACGGCCGATCACCAGGCCCGTGATCCCGATGCCGGCGAGCGTGAGCGCAAAGATCGCATGGCCGGCGCTCGCGACGCACACGCCCCGCGCGCACAGGAGAGGGCCGCCTTCGCAGTCTTTCAGCATCGCGCGATTCTAGAGCCTTGAAGACATTCCTGCTCGAGCCCAGAATACGTACAAACGTGCACCCGAGGGGAGCGATGAAAATAACGCATGAGCAGGGATGGTTGGCGCTCGTTGGCGTTCTTCTATGTTTGGGTGGACGATCCGGATACGCGGCGGCAGCGGCCAATTCCGGGCCATCCGTGGCCGCCGGCGATCCGGGTGTGTTGCTGACCGCCGCATCACCGATCTTCGCGGGGCCTTCGGCGACGGGTCTGGTTGTCGACTTCGCCAAGCTGCAAACCGAGGCCGCGCAGGGCAATGCCGATGCCCAGTACCAGGTCGGTTCGGATTACCTGCGTGGCGAGGGGGTCTCGCAGGACGACGCCCAGGCCGCGTCCTGGTTGCAAAAGGCAGCGGCACAGGGCGTCGGTCCGGCGGAATGCGATCTCGGCTACCTGTATGAGATGGGTCGGGGTGTGCCTCGAGACTACCGGAAGGCCGCCCAATGGTACGGGACGGCCGCGGCGCAGGGAATCGCCAACTCGCAATACGATCTCGGGCTGTTATATGTCCATGGTTACGGTGTCCCGCAAGACTACGCGCAAGCCCTGAAGTGGTTCGAAGCATCTGCGGCCCAGAAGGATTCGGCTGCCGAGGGCGCGGTCGGATTCCTGTACGCGCGCGGAATGGGCGTGCCCCAAAATGACGGCACGGCCGTCGAGTGGTACCGCAAGGCGGCTCTGCAGGGCGATGCCGATGCCGAGGCGAATCTCGGCTCGATGTACCTGCAGGGGCGCGGCGTGGCCCAGGATTACGCGCAGGCGAACCACTGGCTTCACCTATCGGCGGCCCAGGGGACCACGCTGGCACAAGCGGCCCTTGGGCTTGCGTATCTGTACGGTCACGGCGTTGCTCCTGACCGCACGGAGGCGCTCGTCTGGCTCACCAAGGCGGCGAACGGGGGCTATACGCTCGCGCAGGTTCTCCTGGGCGACCTGTACCAGAGCGGCGGCGATTACGCCCAGGCAGTCCGCTGGTACGAGAAGGCTGCGGAGTCCGGCAGTCCGCAAGGGCAATACTATCTCGGCGTGGCTTACCAGCGTGGGCAGGGGGTGCCACAGGACGCGGCTCAGGCCATCCACTGGTTTCGCGGCGCGGCGATGGGCGGTGACCGGAAGAGTCAGGTCATACTGGGACTGCAGTACGCCAGCGGCCGCTACCTGAAGCGCGACTTCGAGCTCGCCTACGCATGGGTCGCTCTGGCCGCCGAGCCACCCAACGCCCCGCCGTACGCCGCACAGATTCGCAATGCCCTGGCGGGGCATTTGACGGCCGCGGAGCTCGCGAAGAGCCAAGAGCGGGTCCGCTCCTGGAAAGTAGGTCAGGACCTTCAGTAGCGGCGACCTGAACGGCGCGCAAGCGCCGATGTCGAGGCGTGCCGATTGGTCTGCTGAATGGCGTACCATTGGGTGCCCGGGAGGGGGTTCCCGGCACGGGCATTGAGAGCGAAGCATGGCGCACAACTTGAAGAGTGGTGGCGGCAAAGCTTCGGGTTCGGCTTCGATTGCCTTACCCGGTCGGAAGCTCGCTACCTCGAAAACACCGCGGATGCTGACACCATCCGAAGTCGAGTTGCTGCGGCAGGATCTGCGGGCGGCACTCGAGCTGCTCAGGACGCGCTCAGCCACCGATTGCTGAGAGACGGACCGCGATTTAATGGTGCCGGGAAGAGGACTCGAACCTCCGACCCGCGCATTACGAATGCGCTGCTCTACCAGCTGAGCTATCCCGGCGCCGGGGGCGCGAATTCTATCGGGTGAAGCCGCCGCCGTCATCCCGGCGGCGCGGAAGTGCGTGCCTCAGCCCGGGGTCGGGCCAGGGCCCGCGCCGGGTCCGGCGGTCGGGCCCGCGGCCGGGCCGGGGGTGGGGCCAAAGCCTGGGGGCGCACCGCCCGTGCCACCCGTTCCGTCCAGGCCGCTGCGCCGGGCCGGCCAGTCGGCGAAGGCCACGTAGTACGGGAAGATGATATTGGCCAGCGGGATGAAGAGGAGGAAGCTCAGCCACGGGTTGAGGCCCGTGCGGTCGCAGATCCGCCAGAACGGGATGATGGTGATGATGGCCCCGATGAGCCAGAAGCTGTGGAGGCCGTAAAAGCCATAGAAGCCGTGGTGAATGAACATGGCGCGTCACTCCGGGCCCGGGCGGGAGCGGACCCGGGGATGCTATGAGGCCTTCTTGCGCAGGCGGATGACCAGGTCGATCCCGGCCACCTCCGTCCCGGGCGGGGCGGGGGGCAGGCGGCTGAACTCGACCTCGGGGACCGGGACATCGATCAGGGCGCCGCTCGAGGTGTCGTGGAAGTGATAGTGGGCATCGACGTTCGAGTCGAACCAGGCGCGGCTGCCGTCGACCGAGAGCAGGCGAATCAGGCCGTGGGAGGCGAAGAGATTCAGCGTGTTGTACACCGTCGCCTTCGAGACCCGCGCTCCGGAAGAGCGCAGGTTGGCGAGAATCTGCTCCGCCGAGAGGTGCTGCGGCGCCGACAGGAGGAGCGAGGCGATGCGCACGCGCTGGGCGGTCGGCCGGATGCCGCAATCGGCCAGGCGCTGCTCGCAGCGTGACGAGACCGGCTCAGAAGTCAGGGCTCCGTTCGAGTCCATACGCGCCATTATAGCGGCAAAGTCCCGTCGATCGCCTCAGGGCGCTTTACGCCACCGCGGCCTTGAGCACCCGCTGCGGCTGCGCCACGCCGTACCCCTGGGCGAAGTCGACGCCGAGGCTGGTCAGCATCTGGATGATCTCGGCGTTCTCCGCGAACTCGGCAATGGTCTGCTTGCCGGTGAGGTGGCCGATCTCGTTGATCGAGCGGACCATCTCGCGGTCGATTGGGTCGCGCAGGATCTCGCGCACGAAGCTGCCGTCGATCTTGAGGAAATCGACCGGGAAGTGCTTGAGATAGCCGAACGAGGAGAGCCCGGTGCCGAAGTCGTCGAGGGCGAACTTGCAGCCGAGGTCCTTCAACGACTGGATGAAGCGGTTCGCCTGCGAGAAGCTCGCGACCGCCGCGGTCTCCGTGATCTCGAAGCAGATCTTGCTGCCCTCGAGCCCGCTCTTGTGGAACTGCTCGATGACGAACGGCAGGAACTTGTCGTCGCCCAGGCTCTGGCCGGAGAGGTTGATGGAGCAGAGGGCGAGCTTCTCGCGCTCGTCGGCCTCGGAGACCAGCCAGCGGAAGGCGTTCTCGATCACCCACCGGTCGATGGCCGGCGTGATGCCGTAGCGCTCCGCCGCGGCGATGAAATCGTTCGGCGACACGATGCGCCCGGTCTCGTCCTTCAGGCGCAGCAGCAGCTCGTAGTGCGCGCCGAGATCGGCCCGCTGCAGCGGCTGGATGGCCATGCGGTGCAGCTCGAACCGTCCCTCCTCGAGGGCGGCGTTGATGCGCGCCGCCCACTGCATCTCGCGCCGCCGGCGCATGAGCTCCATGTCGTTTTCGGCGAAGCTGTGGACGCGGTTGCGGCCGCCTTCCTTCGCAGCGCTGCAGGCGCTGTCGGCGGCTGAGAGCACGGAGGCGACATCCTCGTTGTCGGCGGTGATGGGGACGACACCGACGCTTGCGCCCAGCCGGAACACCCGGTCCTCCCACGTGAAGCGGAAGTTGCGCACGCTCTCGCGCAGCGCCTCGGCCGTGCGCATCGCATCATCGAGCGAGCAGGCCTCGAGCAGAATGCCGAACTCATCGCCGCCCAGGCGCGACAGCGTGTCGCGCCAGCGGACCTTGGATTTCAGCAGCGCGCCCACCTGGCCGAGGAGCGCATCGCCCGCGCTGTGGCCGCAGGTGTCGTTGACGATCTTGAACTGGTCGATGTCGAGGTAGCAGAGGGCGTAGGACGCCTCGCGCGCCTTGGCGCTCTTCAGCGCGCGCTCGAGCCGGACCTCGAA